>JBAXFM010000237.1:0-8165 GCA_037139855.1 Bacteroidota bacterium | reverse complement strand
TAATTACCAGGAAACAATACCATAGAACCAACATCTGAAAAACATCCGTGAAGTTTCAACAACAGAGGTTTATCATCCTTATGGGTGGTGAGTTCGTAATTTTTACCTTTATAGGCAACCCTGTTTCTTAAATGTTTATTACCGTTTTCAAATGCAGTATCGTAATTTGTAGTGATTATGATATTACACAACCTGGCTATTTTTATCTGTAAGCCGTAATCATTATTTTCATTTAATTCAAAAAACTCTTTTACGAAATCATAAACATCCTTCTTCTCAATATCGTTCGATTTTTCAATTAAATCCAAAATGGTAATTGGTTCATAATGGTTTAATAATTCCAGCAAATATTGGAATTTCGAGGCGGATCCATTCAGATGCAGTAATATTTTTTTTACCAAATTGCTCCAACTGCCAATAGGTTCGCCATTCAGGTTTGTTAAATTTACAGAAGTCCCGGCACCTGCAAAAACCACTAAATTATTTTTTTTTATCGCCTCCGTCAGTTTATCAGGTATAGTGTGCATAAGAAATAGATTTTAACCGGTTAAAACAAAATCAAAGTATTCTAAACATTAACTTGTTACTAACTCCATAAACTTCCTGACCCCAACAGTTGCCTTTTCTTTGATTATCGTGAGGTTGCGTTCGTGATTCTGTGGCTCTGTTTCCGGGTCGATCAGGTATTTGGGAACGCCAGAAGGAACATATGCGATCAGCCCGGCGGCCGGATAAACCTGCAGGGAGGTGCCAATGATCAGAAAAATATCGGCATGTTTCACCATGGTTGTGGCCACCATGATACCCGATACCGGTTCGCCAAACCACACGATGTGCGGGCGAAGCTGAGAACCTTTTTCACAAAGATCGCCCAGCCTGAGTTCCCATCCATCGAGGGTGTGAACGAGATCGGGGTCGGCCGTTGACCTTACCTTTTTCAACTCCCCGTGAAGGTGAAGTACCCTGGTGGAGCCGGCCCGTTCGTGCAGATCATCCACATTTTGCGTAATGATCTGCACATCATACGTTTCTTCAAGTTTTGCCAGGGCATAATGGGCATCATTTGGTTCCACCTCATAGAGTTGCTTCCTCCGCATGTTGTAAAAATCGAGCACCAGCTGCGGATCACGCTCCCACGCTTCCGGACATGCAACCTCCTCTATGCGGTAATTATTCCAGAGGCCATCGGCATCCCGGAAGGTTTTGATCCCGCTTTCCTGGCTGATGCCGGCGCCGGTAAGTACCACAAGTTTTTTCATCACGCAAAGTTAAGTTGCAAAACAAAGTACGAAGTTAAAAGGAATACTTTGATCATCGTAAAGGAAAATTCTCTATTTTCGGACAAATAATCGGCCATGAAAAATCTCCACAACTCCCTGTCCCGAAATCCCGCTATTTCGCTATTTTGCTATCTCACTATTGCGCTATTTCTTTTCTCCTCCGGTTTCGCCCAAACCACACAACCCCCCGACTGGGAAAACCCTCAACTGACCGGGATTAATAACGAGCCGCCCCATGCAACCTTTATTCCATATGGCAATGAAGCCGATGCGCTGAAGAACAATTGGACTGCATCGCCATATTATATGTTGCTCAACGGGAGCTGGAAATTCAACTGGTCGGAAAATCCGGATAAACGGCCTTTGAAATTCTATGAAGACTCCTACGATGTGAACAATTGGAAAGATATCCGGGTGCCTTCCACCATCGAAATCCAGGGATACGGTTATCCTGTTTATGTGAACCAGCCATACGAGTTCAAACACCTCATGAATCCAGATCCTCCCAGGGTTCCGCACGATTACAACCCGGTTGGGAGCTACCGGCGTGATTTTGAAATCCCGGATGGATGGAAAAGCCGTGAAGTTTTTCTCCACTTCGGAGCGGTAAAATCCTTCTGCTATGTATATCTGAACGGACAACGAATCGGCATGGGGAAAGATGCCAAAACCCCCATCGAATTCAACATCACCCAATATCTTCGCCCGGGGAAAAACACGCTTGGCGTTGAAGTTTTCCGTTGGTCTGACGGTTCATACCTCGAATGCCAGGATATGTGGCGCATGAGTGGAATTAACCGCGATGTGTATCTTTATTCAACGCCCAAAACCCGCATCAGGGACTTTTTTGTGGCAGGTGATCTATTTTCCAACTACCAGCATGGCATTCTGAAAGTGACAGCCATCATCCAAAGCAATGGTATCAATCCTCCCCCTGATCTTGACCGTCCATTTCCACAGCCGGTTTACACACTTTTTCTTTCCTTGTATCAGTCAAAAGAGAGTAAAACACCCGAACTGACAGAAAAACTCGAGTTCAAACCAGAAAATTCAAAGGAAGACACCCTTTACTTTGAAAGATTTATCCCACATCCGCGACAATGGAGCGCTGAAACCCCAAACCTGTATTATCTAGTCCTCAGCCTGAAGGATGAGAATGGGAAAATCATTGAATCAACCGGTTGTCGCATGGGGTTAAGAACATCCGAGGTTAAAAACGGACAGTTCCTGATCAATGGAAAACCCATCCTGGTGAAAGGAGTGAACCGCCACGAACATGACCCCATCACCGGACATGTGATTTCAAAGGAATTGATGCTGAAAGATGTTACGCTGATGAAAGAGGCCAATATCAATACGGTCCGTACATGCCATTATCCCGATGATCCTTACTGGTACGAACTCTGCGACGAGTATGGGCTATATGTGATTGATGAGGCCAACGTTGAATCGCATGGCATGGGCTACGATCCCGACCGTACCCTGGGAAACAAACCTGAATGGGAAAAATCCCACCTTAACCGCACCGAACGCATGGTGGAACGTGATAAAAACCACCCTTGTGTCGTCATTTGGTCATTGGGCAATGAAGCCGGCAACGGTTGCAATTTCGAGGCAACATACGATTGGATCAAAAACCGTGACAAAAGCAGGCCGGTATGGTACGAACGGGCCGAACAAGGAGCCAATACCGACATTTTCTGCCCCATGTACTGGGCGCCATGGGACTTGAAATGGTATGGTTACTCACGGCAGTTGCGTCCGCTCATCATGTGTGAGTATGCACATGCCATGGGCAACAGTACGGGCAATTTCCAGGATTACTGGGATGTGATTGAACAATATCCACAACTTCAGGGAGGCTGCATATGGGATTGGGTTGACCAGGGAATACTCCGCACCGGCAGCACTGAAAAAGCCGATCCTTCGCGTTACCCATACGATTTGGGTGGTAAGGCCAGTTACCTTTTCGGCGGTGATTTTGGACCCAAAGATGTGCCCAGCGATGGAAATTTCATGTGCAATGGCATCGTTTTTCCCGACCGAACGCCACATCCCGGATATTGGGAGGTGAAAAAAGCTTACCAATATGTGAAATTCAAACTGAGCGATCCGAAAAAACTCTCCTTTGAAATCATTAACAAATATGACTTCTATGACCTGTCAAACACGATTGTATCATGGGATTTATTAAGCGATGGAAAAGTTGTTAATTCAGGAAAATTCCCATCGTTCAAATTGTTACCCGGCCAAAAAAGAGAATTATCCATTACTTTGCCCGAATTGAAACCCCAAAAAGAGACAGAATATTTTGTGAATGTTTATTTAAAAACCACTTCGGACTGGGGCTTGCTAAAAGCCGGGCATGTGCTTGCATCAGAACAGTTCTCACTACCCACGCTGGGAGGAAAAATCGGAATATTCAGTACAGGCACCCAGCCTGCTTTAAAATTGACAGATGGAGCAACCTCTGTTTCCATTGAGGGTGATGGGTTTACCGTTGATTTTAACAAAAAAGAAGGAACACTGTCATCCTGGAAAATCCGGGGGAATGAAATGATCGTCCGTGGGCCTTTACCCAATTTCCGCAGGCCGCCAACCGACAATGACATCGGCAACGGAATGCCCAAACGATGCAAAACCTGGTTTGATGCTTCAGAAAATCGCAAAGTGATAAAGGCGGAAGCCATGAAAAATAATTTGGATCAGGAAGTTACTGTTACCATGCAATTCATTTTCCCCGACTCTGTCGCATCGGAAATCGTCAGCTACAAGGTTCAGGCAAATGGAACGATTACCGTGACTGCCTCACTGAAACCGTTGAAGGAAAAACTTCCGGAACTGCCAAGGTTCGGACTCAACATCCAGATCAATCCTGAATACCGCAGCGTAACATGGTATGGCCGCGGGCCCTGGGAAAACTATTGGGATCGAAACACTGCCTCATTTGTGGGTATTTATCAAAGCACCGTAGATGACCAATTCACTCCCTACGTGCGTCCTCAGGAAAACGGGTATAAAACCGATGTGAGATGGATAACGCTGGAAAACCAGAAACACAATGCCATTCGGTTTTCCGGTGATCCACTGCTCTGCTTCAGCGCACTCCCCTTTACCTATGATGACATGAAAGGCTTTAAACAGGGGGGCAAACACCTGCATGATCTGGAAAAGAAACCGTTTATCGACCTGAATATTGATTACAGGCAAATGGGGGTTGGTGGCGACGATAGCTGGGGGGCGAGAACCCATGACCAATATACGCTGCCGGCGAAGGAATATGGCTATTCATTCACCATGGAAGTATTGCCAAACAGCGAAATAGTGAAATAGTGAAAAGGCCTAAGTATACCGACATAATCATTCTGATTGTAAGCACAATTATATTTTCCTACATCGCCACAAAGGCTTTCGTTTCATCTTTCACCCACGATGAAAGTATTACCTATCTACATTTCATTTCGGCAAAGTTCATGGATATCATCTCCAACCAGGGCGCATATTCTAACAACCATGTTTTAAACACGTTATGCATGAAGTATTCGGACAGGATCTTTGGAAATTCCGAAATTTCGTTGCGACTGCCCAACTTACTTATGCTCCTGGTTTATTTTATTTACACCTATTTAATCCTCAGGAAAAGCAATCCGGTTTTGTGCATTGCCATTTTCATACTGATGGCCACCAATACTGCCTTAATTGATTTTTTTGGTCTGGCCAGGGGATATGGCATGTCTGTCGGCTTTATGATCATGAGTTTATATCACCTGATGGCTTCGTTTCACGGCCACAGAAACGTGAATCTGATCTTGTTTAACATTGGCGCCCTGCTGGCCATATTAAGCAACTTTACCATGTTAAGTTTCTATCTTTCAGCTTTGCTGGTATTCAACATGGTTACATTTGCTGAATGCCGCGGCAATTCCAGGGAAAAATTCAATTTCTTCAGGATCAATAAGGTTAACATCGTTTTATTCTTCCTTTTGTTCATCGTTCTTTATGAACCGGTGAGAAAGGCAGTGAAATTCAACACGTTCAACTTTGGTGGTAAACAAGGTTTTGTGACCGATACCGTGAGCTCACTGATTTACCATATGTTTATGAATGTTAACCTCACTTCAATCGGAATGGTACTCCTTCAGGTTTCCATTTTGTTGATCGTAATTGTTTCGTCCATGCTCATTATCATACACATTTATCGCTCCGATCACACATTTATCGCACGCTCCAGAGCATTGATCATGGTTAACCTGATCATATTGTCCATCTCTTTTGAATCAATAATACAGCATTATATTCTGAAAACAGATTATCTGATCGGACGATTCTCTTTATTTTTATTTCCGCTGTTCATTTTGAATCTCGGGTTCTTGTTTGAATATCTGGTGGAATTCCGGATTCGGTTTTTTATTCAAGGTCTCGCCGTTTCACTTGCCATCTTATCTGTTTCAAATTTTTACCTGAACAGAAATTTATATGCCTGTGCTGAATGGGGATATGATATGGAAACTAAAAATGCTGTTGCTGCGCTCATGGCCGATCGGCAAAACAACCCTTCTGATAAACAAAAAATGAAAATGGGAATCAACTGGTTATTTGAACCCACCATCAACTTTTACCGGCAAACCCAAAATATCGGCTGGCTGTTACCGGTTGATCGGAATGGTCTGACCGAATTCGATGATTACGACTACATTTTCAATGCTGATTCAGGAATGTTGAAGAATAAAAGCCACAGCGTGATCTTTTCTTCGGAAAAAACAAATACAGTGCTGATCCGGAATATTAAATAGGTGCTTTTTCCCTCAATGAGGCAGTCTCAAAAGTCTTTCTTTAACCGCAAAGGCGCAGAGAAAATTAGCATTGATTATGAAGTATTTGCGTCTTCTCTGCGACTCTGCGGTTTTTATAATGAGTTGCCTTTTGAGACAACCTCATATTGCAAACCTTTTGACATCCTCAGCAGTAATGGTTCCATCACAAAGAATGGCCAGCCGTTCAACTACGTTTTTCAGTTCCCTGATATTTCCGGTCCAGTGAATGTCTTTCAGCGAATTCATGGCTTCTAGGTTGATCTCCATCAAAGGCTTGCCCATGCCGGTGCAATAATCGGATAGAAACTGGCCGACCAGCAAGGGGATATCATCAAGCCGGTTTCGGAGCGGCGGCACCTCTATGACGATTACACTCAAACGATGATAAAGATCCTCCCTGAAGGTTTTGTTTTTTATTTCCTCGCGAATATTTTTATTGGTGGCAGCGATTATTCGCACATCCACCGGGATTTCCTTCTCCCCCCCCACACGGGTTATTTTATTCTCCTGGAGTGCCCTCAGCACCTTTGATTGTGCAGAAAGGCTCATGTCGCCTATCTCATCCAGAAACAGTGTTCCCCCGTTTGCCTGCTCAAAATCTCCCTTGTGCTGTTTCATAGCTGAAGTAAACGAACCTTTTTCATGTCCAAACAGATTACTCTCAATCAGTTCGGCAGGAATAGCAGCGCAGTTCACCTCGATAAACGGGCCGAGGCACCGGCCACTCAGCGCATGCAGATGGCGTGCAACCAACTCCTTGCCGGTTCCGTTCTCACCTGTAATCAATACCCGGGCATCGGTTGGAGCCACTTTTGCAATCATGCCACGGATCTGCATCATCGGTTCGCTCACGCCAATCATTTCATAGTTGTTGCCGATTTTACGCCTCAGCAACCGGGTCTCATCAACAAGCCGGGCCCGGTCGAGCGCATTGCGCAGGGCAATGAGCAATCGATTCAGATCAATTGGTTTGGAAATATAATCATAAGCGCCTTTTTTAATCGCCTCTACGGCAGTATCAATGGTTCCGTGGCCCGAAATCATAATGACGGGGGTATCTGCTGTTTCGAGAATTTTTGCAAGCACCTCGATGCCATCCATTTTTGGCATTTTAATGTCGCACAGAATGGTATCGTATTTGTTTTCCCTGACCATTTGCATGCCAGCTTCCCCATCGGCAGCATCATCCACCGTATACTTTTCATACTCAAGAATCTCCCGCAAAGTATTGCGGATGCTTTTTTCGTCGTCGATGATCAGGATTCGGGGCATGGGAAATTTCGGATTTCGGATTTCGGATTTTAGATTTCGGATTTTGTTAATTGCCGGCGTTGGAACAGTCAAGATTTAGTCAAAGGTAGGAAAAGTTTGGATAACTTTGTAAAACGATGCAACACACCCAATCAACCACCGGATTTTTTTTAAAATCATTGCTCATCATCCTTCTCCTTGGCATTGTAATAAATGGCTATCCGCAGATTTCACAAATTTCAGGCAGTCCATTGAAATTTCCATGGGCCGGAGGGTTGAATTCCTGTCAGTTTTGTGCCATTGATCTCAACTCCGACGGAATCAATGATTTATTGGTCTTCGACCGGCAAGGCAATCGTAAACTTACTTTTATAAACCATGGCAGCCCAAACAACATCGATTATGCTTATGAACCGGCTTACGCTCTTCAATTGCCCGAACTGCATGACTGGGTGATTACTGCCGATTACAACTGCGATGGAAAAATGGACCTCTTCACCTATGGCATGGGCGGGGTTCGTGTATTTGAAAATATTTCAGATACTTATCTGAAATTTAAACTGATAACAGATCTACTGGAGTCGTTCTACTATTCCGGGAAGGTAGGAATTCTGGTAACCAGTGTTGATTACCCGGCGCTGGCCGATATCGACAATGACGGAGACCTGGACCTGCTTACCTTCTTCGGGCTGGGGTCGTATATGGAATATCATAAAAACCTTTCGATGGAGAAATATGGTCATTGCGACAGTCTGGATTTCAGGTTGGCTGATCCTTGCTGGGGGAAGTTTAAGGAGAGTGAGGGAGGGAATAAAATTAC
>JBAXFM010000236.1:0-8211 GCA_037139855.1 Bacteroidota bacterium | reverse complement strand
TGGAAAGAATCGGCATAATGTTTTCCGATGATTTAGGTAAAATCTTTTGCATCCGGCTCTTTTTGTGAAGATAATCAAAATTCCTGACAGGTGGTAAATTCAAGTATCACTGTGGTTGGGAAGAATCAAGGTCAAACCATGATGTCCGAGTGTCAATCTTCCCCAGTTCTGTATTCAGCACTTTACTTCATCAACTTTCAGTTTGGTCGTTTTGGCCATTGCTTATTGATTTATCTGAATTTCGTCACTTCAACAATGGTTTCCTGTGAACCATACTTGGCAATGCGCCTGATTTCCTTCACTGAAAAATCCAGCTTCGTCAGATCAAGTTTGCGAAGGGTTGGGTTTTCGTAGGTTTTGAAGTAGAAAAATCGGCTGGTCAGATCACGGAAAGTGATCCACTGGGTCGATTCATTGGAGACAATATTTCCGTTACCATCTTTGTCAACGATGATGCCGAAGGGGATTGAAAAAGTGTTGATCACATGCTGGCAAAGAATGAGATTTGAGGCGGCATCGGGTTGGCGGGTAACGAAATTTTCGAACATAGCCAATCGAATAAAACGGCTGGGAGGCGTGTAATCGCCCGGAATCCCGAACATCCCGTCGCCAGACCGGTTGGGCCAAAGGTAAATTCACCCGCTTTGACCGGGATGGGGTTGGTGTTTTCAAGCTCGTTGTCCTGCCGCAGGTTGGCATTATGCCAGGGCTGAGAAGGTGAGTTGGTCATGATACAAGCGGATTGTCGTAAATTTTTAATGAAATAGCGTTAAACTTCGGCACTTGACATTGTCTTCACTCTTTACTTCATCATAAAATGCTCAATTACCTTGTTTTGATCAGTTTGATGGTTTCGATGTAATCATCGGCAACAACTTTTACAAAGTAGAGGCCAACAGGAACTTCGGAGAAAAGGAACTCATGCTTTTTCTCTCCGATCATCCGGTCGGTCATTACCTTTTCGCCGCTTTTAGTGTAAATCTCAACCTTCACTGTTCCATAAACCTTACCGCCTTTTTGTACAAGGGTAAAATTGCCGTTGGTCGGGTTCGGGTAGATTGAGAAGTTTGTTTGTTCGAGGCTGAACAAAGTTTCGTCCTGTCCGGTAGCAGCAGCAGGGATTGCAGGCGGCTGGGTACAATAATGGTTGTCGCTTGTTATATATCCTCGCATATAGCCGCCAGACTGAACCGTAGTTCCGGGCAGATAAATGATATTATGCCCGGCGATCATGGTGGCACTGCCTCCGTCATGAATAATAAAGATAGTTCCATTGCCCGCAATTGTAAGTGTTTGCGTTGCGCTGTAACATCTATCTTTTCCATCGGGAATGATCCCTGTAATCGTACTGTTTTCGGGAACGCCCGAAACACTCATGATCACCGTATTCGACGAAGCAGGATTACCGGAAACACAGGTTGCGTTGGAAGTATGCACGCAGATTACTTCATCATCGTTTACCGGGATGTAGGTATAGGAAGCGTTATTGGTTCCAACATTCACACCATTTATCATCCACTGGTAGGATGGAACAGATCCTCCGTTTACCGGTGCGGCTGTAAAAGTCACAGCAACACCTGCCGGTACCGGGTTTGCCGATGGGGTGATCGATACACTTACAGGTAATTGCGGATCAATTGTAAGATGGAAACAATTGTCCATGTTGTTGGTACAATGGGTCGAAACATTTTCGGCAAATGCCCAGTAAGATCCGGCAACAGTTTGCCAGCCAAATGAAATTGGGCCGCCGGTTCCATGAATCACGTTGCTTACGGGAGTCACGCCAAACCACAGGGAATAGTCAACGCCAACCTGCGAACCACTCAGGCCTGCAAGCCGGCCTTCGCCTCCGGCACAATAGCTTCCGCTTCCTGTGCCATTGAACATGGTTGGCAATGGGTTCACCGTAACTTCTATTGCAGAGGTAGCCAGCCATTCGCTTGCACAGGTAACTTTTGTAAGGCGTTTGTACCAGGAAGTTGCCGAAAGGCCTGACGGCGGATCATAGCTTGCAGAAATGGCACCGGATATATCGTCAAAGCCGGTTGACGCATTTGTTGTACTAATTTGCCATTTGTATTCCAACGTGCCGGTTTCACCCGTTAGCGTGGTTTTGTTGGTAAGTTCAGCAGGGTCGCCACCGCTGCAAATGGTTTGATCTGCTTGAATTTCGCCGCCGCTGGTGGGGTTGGCACATGGCGGAGTAACTGGATATTCCCAGGCGCCCATGGACGGATAGGTAGCACTCCTGTCAATGCCTGCATAATCTTTTGTTATTCCTGTACCGGTAACAGCAACCAGAGATGTAACCGAGGGCAGATAATTAGCAGCTAAAGTACCTCCCGGAATAGCGAAGCTTGGATTGGTGTTTACACCATGGAGGTCTCCCCCTGTTGCGGCTTGCCATCCTGTCAGTGTTGTTATATCTGAACCGAGGAAACCTAACACCCCGGAGGGCACGTAATAATCGTTGTAATCAATAGTCAAACTAGTATTTGAAGTTAGTGAAACAGCATAATGTTTACCTGTGCTTCCCCCTGAACGGCCATTCTTGAAAATGTTGTTCCTGTAATCCCGGGAAAGACCGTCATCCGATACGGCATAGGTATTGCCCGTTTCTCCAGTGGCTGTTCCTTCAATATCCACGGTGTTGAAATAAAGATTGGTATTGATATCCGGGTTTGCATTTCTAATGCCATAAAAAGCATTTCCGTTCGTAAGACCAGCACCCAGGCTGATGATATTGTTTATAACATCAGGATTTCCACCAATGATGGAGATGCCATACAAGCTTGCGCCTGGTAAGGAGGAGGATGTTGAAAGACTATGGATGAAATTGCCGGAAATCGTACCAGGTATCTGGGAACCGTTGTAATGCAGCCCGGTCACATTACCGGCAAATGTTGCGTTGGAGTTGGACAGGTTGTAAATGGTATTGCCCGAAATGGTCTGTATGACCGCGATACCAACGTTAAATATAAGGCCTCCTGCTGATGCGGTATGGGCCCCGGTGGTATTTGCATTGGCAATGGTCAGGTCCCTGATAGTGTTGTTCTCGACCGTGTTGGTCCCGTTACTGATAAATATACCATCGATCAGTCCTAAGGTTGCCGTGTTTGCATTGGTGGTGCCATTGGAAAGTTTGGAGATGGTATTGCCGGAAATGGAAACCGTCCCTGTCCCAGCGCTGTTGATTCCAAAAACGCGCTGTTCGTTGTCGGTGGCAGCTGAGCCTGCATAGATGCTGTTGGTGGTTGCTGCATCTGTGCTTCCGATCGTATTTGAACTCAGGGAAAGGGTTCCCTCCCCGTATTTATAGATGCCGCAGATGTTCGTTGCATTGGCGGCCGATGTGTTCAATGCTGTGATCGAACCTATCGTGTTGTTGGCCACCGTGGTCGCTTCTGTGTTGTGAAGATAGATACCATAAAGGATTGCATCACTTGCGCCCGCGGTAAAGGTGATGGAACCGTTGCCGGTCGCCTCGCCGATCACATTCGGAAGGGTGGTGCCAATATTCGCAACACTGGGGCCTTCTAAATAGATCCCACTCCATCTAACGCTGCCTGTATTGGCCCAACTGATATTTTTTATGGTATTCCCCTGGATTTCGTTGCCGGCGTTGTGGGCATAAATGTAAATACCATAGAAGGCATTGTTGGCGCTTGCGGTTTTTGTCCAGGTGCCGCCACAAAGGGGTGAACTGCCACCGATGCTGTTCGACGAGATGGTGTGATTGGCCCCTGAGCTTACATAGATAATGTAGTTTGGATTATTTTGTGTCGGCGAATATGAAGTGGTCTCGTAAAAGCTGTTGCCCGTGATGGTCCAGGCGGTGGCTCCCTCGGAAATATTAAGTCCTCTGGAAAAGTTGCTCTCGGGTTGCAGAAAATTATAGATCATGTTGTTGCTGATGGTGTTGTTGTCGCTTATCGCGGTTGTACCAGTCAACAATACCGAAGCAATGGCAGCGGTCGGCCGGACTCCGTTCGATGAGCTTGTGATGTTGTTGTGGTCGATGGTATTGTTGTCATTTCCATTTACTCCCATGTTGTTCTGAAAGCAGACTACCCCGCTGGAGCCCTGCAAGGCAGAACCTTTCAGTGTACAGTACCGGATGATATTGTTAGAGGCATCGCTGATAAACCGGATTGTGGAGGTTCCTATGGCGTATGACACACTGGTGTTCATGATGACCAGGTCTTTAACTGTGCCTGTTGCGTTCACCCTGCCGTCGATGGTCACGTAGTCGGCGCCGTTCAAATCAACAAGCGGACCATCAATGGCTCCGCTGATGGTGAGACCGGTAACCGTTGGATAAATGTTGACAGCGGTGTAGCTTGAAATATTGGGCGAGGTTCCACTTCCGCTTGCATTGAGAATTGCTGAGGCCGTTTCGGTCGTGTTAGCGTTCACCGTTATAGTAATCGTTCCCCGGTGTGTACCATCGTTGATCTTGTCGAATGCAACTTTTAAGGTGCCATAATCGCCTGAAGTGGTTCCAGATGAGGCAGCGACATGAACAGCATTAGGATCTGTTCCTAATTTAAACTCATAGGCCCCCATGTCGATGGTGCCTGTGGCGCCGGTACTCTTATTGAGTTTACGGCCGAAACCTGGGCCGCGGATATCGAAGGATTGGTTGTTGTAGGAGTCAAGCCCGGCATCGGCACAAGGTGAAGAACCGAAGATGCGGTAATCGCTGGCTGTCGCATTCACGAACAGCGGATTGGAAGTACTGTTATAATTGGTAGTTTGAACAGATGAACCTGTTTCAGTTGCAATATCGTTTGAACTATTTGAAAAACAAGAATAATTCAACGTAATTGTGCTGGAAAGGTAACCATATATTTGATTTCCGGTAGCAGAACTATTTCCCCAAAAAATACTGTTATTGTACGATGGTGATGAATGAGAGTGGTCAACACCTCCTCCATGAGTAGTAGCGGTATTGCCATAAAATGTACAATTATTAAATACCAAAGAATTAGAAGCGAAGTTCATGACGGCTCCGCCATAAGCTGCATTGTTATTGAAAAACAAGCAGTTGTTATATTTCGCGGATGAGTTGTTATTACAAGCGCCACCGCCAAAAATAGCATAATTGCCGGTAACAATCACATTTGAAAGAGTCGGGGAATTGGATGACATGTATATAGCTCCGCCTCGTTTTTCTTCATTAACAGCAGCGTTATTTGCATTTCCACCCGTAATGGTAACACCATCTAACAATGCCGTATTCGTAATGCCTGTACTTGGATTGTAAAAAACATGCAGACAATTATCCGTATTATCGCCGGGTGTTCCAATGTCGCCGCTCAAAATGGTTTCATTCGCACCACCGTAACCAAAATCGGTTCGCTGGCTCACCGATGTTTCTGTTCCGGTAAAACCGCCATAGATACCCACGTTGTTTATTAATTCAAAGTGATAATAGCGGGGAGCATTGGTCAGACTATACGCTGAGCTTGGTTTGTAAGTTCCCTTTGCCACCCAAATTTGGTCTCCGCTGGCGGCTGTATTCAGCGCTGATTGCAAGGAAGTATAGGCATTTAACCAACTGCTTCCATCACCTGCACCACCTGAAACATTTGCGTTTACATAGATTATCCTGTAGACAGGGTCAACGCCGCTTGTCCATTCATACGGTCCCTTGTCGATGGTTGTATTTTGGATACGTGCTTGACCGCGAATATCAGTAGAAAGAGTATTGTAGCTGTTGTTTCCTGTGTTTACACAGGGGGAATTGCCATAAAGACGAAAATCTCTGGTTGCGGGATTTACGAACAACGGATTGGATGTACTGTTATTATTTGTTGTTTGAACAGATGACCCAGTTTCAGTCGCAATATCATTGGAACTATTTGAATAGCAAGAATAATTCAACGTAACTGTGCTGGTTCCATACCCATATATTTGATTTCCGGTAGCAGAAGTATTTCCCCAAAAAATACTGTTATTGTACGATAGGGCTGAACTCCAGTTGTCAACACCTCCGCCGTGACCGGATGCGTTATTGCCATAAAATGTACAATTATTAAATGCTAAAGATGTGGAAGAATAGTTCATAACGGCACCACCATAACCTGCATTGTTATTGAAAAACAAGCAGTTATTATATTTAGCAGATGATGACATATTAAAAGCGCCACCGCCGTAAACAGCATAATTTCCGGTAATAATCACATTTGATATAGTTGGCGAATTGTATGGCATGTAAATAGCACCCCCACGTTTTTCATCAGTAACACCACCATTATTAGCATTTCCGCCTGTAATGGTAACACCATCTAATAATGCCATATTCGATATGCCGGAACCTGGATTGTAAACTACATGCAGACAATTATCCGTACTAACGCCGGGTGTTCCAATATCGCCACTCAAAATGGTTTCATTAGCGCCACCGTAACCAAAGTTGGTTCGCTGACTCACCGATGTTTCTGTTCCGGCAAAACCTCCATAGATACCCACGTTGTTTATTAATTCAAAATGGTAATAGCGCGGAGTATTGGTCAGACTGTATGAGGAGCTTGGTTTGTAAGTTCCCTTTGCCACCCAAATCTGATCACCGCTTACGGCTGCATTCAATGCTGATTGCAAGGAAGTGTAAGCGTTAGCCCAACTTGTGCCGTTATTAAGGCCTGTGGCTGTAGCATTTACATAAATGTAGTCAACTATCCAGCGGGCAAGTGCCGGTTGAATATTCGAATTTACATCAGTCTTAGTATAGCCGGCAGCAACTATTTTCCCGTCAGATTGCAATGCAACTGCATAAGCACCCCCAATATTATTTCCTCCGGCAATATATGAAAAAGTAGAACCATTTGTCCCAAATGTATTATCTAAGCTGCCGTCGGTATTTAATCTGGCAATTGCAAATCCGTAATGGCTTCCTGTGTTTGATACGCCTACAACTATTATTTTACCATCAACCTGTAAGCACATAGCATTTGCCTCATCTGTTCCGTCCCCTCCGCTTATATTAAAAGCATTAATTCCGGTATTGCTAGCAAAATTCGAAATATCAAGTGACCCATTTGAATTATATCTTGCCACGGCAAACTCACTGTTTATGTAAGAGTTATAATAGACTGTTGCTGTAGCAACTATTTTCCCATCCGGTTGAATGGCAATACTCTTATTTAATGAAGAATTTTCGCCGGAAACTAAGGTGGTCATTACCAAGCCTAAACTTCCAAAACTGATATCCACTGTTCCATTCGTATTGTATCGTGCAACCATACTCTTGTTATACATATCACCTCCTATGATAATTCTGCCGGAGGATTGAATACCAAGCGACCATGCATGGGAAGTCAACAGGCTTCCGTCGGTAACTGTGCCATTAGTTCCAAATGTTGCATCCAAGGTACCATCAGTGTTGTAACGGGCAAGGGCATATCCTTGTGTAGCTGTAGACAACCATGAATAACCAGTAACCACAATTTTTCCATCTGTTTGCAAAGCGATGGCATATAGTTCATTGTCAGTACCGTCGCTGCCGGTAACATTTTCGGTCATGACTATTCCATTTTCGCCAAAACTATTATCTAATGTGCCATCCGTGTTGTATCTGGCGAGAGCAAATGCCCAATTATCTGTAGTCGGATTTAGTGCCGTTCCGACAGCGATAATCTTTCCATCGGACTGTATTGCCAAAGCATGAGCTTTACTTTTTGAGCCGATTAATGTGCGAATAGTTCCACCATTAGAGCCAAAAGTGTTATCTAACGTACCGTTTGTATTAAATCGACCAAGTATAAATGTATTGTACCCCGAAATCTCATCTAAACCAAAACCTGCTATTACTATCTTCCCATCAGATTGAACTTTAGTTGCATAAGCATAGCTGCGTGCTCCAGAAACCAGGTCCCTCACTATGGGAGTAGTAACGGTTCCATTCGAACCGAAAGTCGGATCAAGAATAGGTCTTTGTGCAAATATCAAAGATGTACAACTGAATAACGCGATGAGCAAGAAGAGTCTTCTGAATTTTAATATCATTCGGCATTTTGGTCGAAAACTTCTTTCTGAAGTTGTTAAATTTTTAATTTTCATAATTTTTAATTTTTTTTTGAGACTTTTTTTTTACCGCTTCGCAGTTAAATTGATAAATTGCGATACTCTGAGGTTGGACACTAAGCCAGTCGAAGTGTGCTGAAGATGTTAATCTTTGATACAGCGTATCGAAATTCCATCCATCAGCGT
>JBAXFM010000235.1:0-8272 GCA_037139855.1 Bacteroidota bacterium | reverse complement strand
GAAATACAACTTAAAATTCTGGATATCCATGCGAGGACTGTTACAAACGTACTCCTTTCGGATATGGACACCAAACTTGATGTAAGTTATTTGCCTCATGGCGTTTACTGCATTCAGGTGCTGGGGAACCACACCATTGCATTCAGGTCGGTTTTCGTAAAAAACTAACGCGTACCTGCATCTCAGGAAAAAAATTGACATCCTTGCTTAAATTACCTATCTTTACTGGTCGTTTCCTTCGGATTAATCATAAAAGTCTCTTATGAAAACCTTCCTTCACACCATCGCGATTGTTTTTTTCCTGGCGATCTCCATCACCGTATTTTCACAACCAAAAGCAAAAACCCTGGTCCTGCGCCCAGGCCCCACCGATGGAATGGATGCAGATATCCGCACTGATTTTCCACAAACTCCGCGCGGAAGCAGCCCTGACTTCATCGCCAATGCCTGGACTGCGCAAGGCAACTATTTCGTTCAACGCAGTTTACTGAAATTTGACCTCACCCGAATCCCTGTGGAGGCAGAGGTAACACAGGCCACCCTCTTTCTTTATACAAATCTGACAACAGGACATTACCAGCTCGATTCGGGAGCCAATGCCTCCTATCTTTACCGCATTGCAGAACCCTGGTTTGAAAATCAGGTTTTCTGGGACAATCAACCCGCTGTTTCCCCACAGGATCCGCTCCTCCTGCCTCAATCAACTAGCCATACCCAGAATTATGAAGTCAATGTAACGACGGATGTACAGGACATGGTGAACAAACCCGACGACAATCATGGGTGGCAATTCCGGCTGCAAACCGAAGAAAAATACCGGTGTATGGTATTTGCTTCCAGCGACAACCTCAATGAGGCCTGGAGGCCGGAATTGGTTGTCCAATATACAGATTGTTCAGCGCCGGCAGCAGCATTTGCCTTTGACTTTACAAACACAACCGTAAACTTTTATGACACCTCCGTTTGCGCTCATCCTTTTGCATGGTTATGGGATTTCGGAGACAGCACTACCTCTTCCTTGCAGAACCCCGTTCATGAATACAACCAGCTGGGGATCTACCAGGTTTGTCTCACCTTAACAGATTCCTGCGGCCAGGATTTTCTGTGCAAGTCAGTTGTAATCGTGCCCCCAATGAAACCATCATTCACAACGACACAAAATGAAGTAAACAATTTGAAGGTATCATTTCATGATGAATCCAAAGGTCCAGATTCCTGGCTATGGGATTTCGGAGACGGGAAATCATCCGGGGAACAGAACCCGGTTCATGACTATGATCATTATGGTGAATATGATGTATGTCTCACGGTGGCAAATTCATTCATTCAGGAAACCGGCTGTGATGTGCTGAAGGTAAAAAAAATCGATGTGCATGAAAATGGCAGCAGCATTATTTTTTATCCGAATCCATTTACCGGCAATGGGAAACTCTGTTTCATGCTGTTTGATGATACCGGCCTTGCTGAGATAACCATTACTGATTTCACCGGCAGGGTGGTGTTGAAACGGGAATTCCGAAACGTTCAGAAAAATGAGCCTGTAATGTTTAATATTGAAGCGCTCAGCAAAGGTTTTTACCTGATTACCGGAGCTTTCAACACGTATCGGAAAACAATAAAATTTGAAGTATTATAACCTTCTATTTCAATTCGAAGGCACAGAAATAGTAATTGTTCGCAGCGCCGATCAGGTCGAATTTGAGATAAAAACTTGATGTAAAAATTTGAAATGCAAGAAATTCATGCATTGGAACGTTGAACTGATCAAACAGGATGATGTCTCCTTTTTTCAGGTAAGGCGCCAGCATGGTCAGAACATACAACGTTGAGGAAAAAAGGTCAGCATCCATGAGGATGACTTTCCGCCGTTCTGTATCCAACTCCTTAACAAATCCGGGTACCGTGTCCTGGAAAAGACCTTTATAAAACTTCACCCGCTGATCATCGGTTGTGGGCACGTTGGCAGTCATGGCTCCCTGCTTGAAACCACCCCAATCTTCCGGCAACCCCTCGAACGTATCGAATCCACTGAATGAGGAACCGGCATGGGTGTTTTTCTTCACCCACCAGTCGAACGAAAAACCCCCGGACACGCCGAATTCCAGATAGGTAATCGCATTATCCAGATTTTTTAACTTGAAAATATGATCATACAGTTTATAGCGCTTGCTATAATCCCATTTCGGTGAATAAAAGTCATTGAATTCGATCTTCCTGTGTTGACTGATCCACTTTGAAACCCTCGACATATATGCAAGATTCAATAAAAAGCCTGAAATCGGTTCAATGAGGAGGTGAAGTTTAAAACGATAAAAAAACCATTTTGTCTTCCTGATCAAGGTAATTTTGAATGCCATGTCGCTGATTTTTGTAATTTCAGACAAAAGTAGGAAAAATCTTATCATTAAAATATGATTGGGGTTTGGTAGTTTCTAAAATTTTTGTATTTTTGCACTCCCAAATTAACGAACCGATGACAAAAAGAACATACCAGCCTTCGAACAGGAAAAGAAAAAACAAGCATGGTTTTCGCGAGCGCATGGCCACGGCAAATGGTCGTAAAGTATTGGCTGCCAGAAGAGCTAAAGGAAGAAAAAAATTGACTGTTTCCGACGAAAAGTTAGACAAGGAATAATAATTCTTTACTTGATTGACAGGATCAATCCGATTTTTAAGCAATTTTGTTTGCTGAAAGAAGATAACGTATGTTTATCTTCTTTTTTTATTTTTATACCTTCACCGATATCTTAAATACCTGAAATGAAAAACGTTGATTTCAAAAAGCTACTGCCCTACCTGGCAGCTATTGTGATCTTTCTGGTCGTTACCATGGTCTATTTCAGCCCCTTGCTTGAGGGAAAAAAGATTCTCCAAAGCGACATCGTGAATTTCAAGGGCGCTTCCAAGGAAATAGCTGATTTCAGGGCTAAAACCGGACAGGAGCCCCTCTGGACCAATTCGATGTTCGGAGGAATGCCGGCCTATCAGATCTCGGTAGACTATACGTCGAACATGGTGGGTTATCTTGATAAAGCATTGACCCTGGGATTGCCACATCCGGCCAGTCTGGTTTTCCTTTACTTTCTGGGTTTCTTTATCCTGCTCCTTGCCATGGGCGTCGACCCGTGGTTATCCATAGCCGGGGCAACCGCATTTGCCTTTTCATCATATTTTTTCATCATCATCGACGCGGGTCACAATTCCAAAGCCCATGCCATCGCCTACATGGCTCCGGTGATGGCAGGGATCATCCTGACCATGAACCGGAAATATCTCTGGGGTGGCATCATGACCGCCGTATTTCTATCCCTTGAGGTGAAAGCAAACCATCCGCAAATCACTTATTACCTTGCCATGATCGTTTTATTGTATGGGTTGTTTCAACTTATACAGTCAATCCGGATAAAAGCGCTTACGCCGTTCATTAAATCGGTTGGGGTACTTCTGATTGCCCTTGTTTTCGCCATACTCACCAACATAACCAGTTTATGGGCCACCTGGGAATACGGAAAATACACCATCCGTGGTAAATCTGAGTTAACCTCCGAGAAAGCCAACAGAACCTCAGGGCTGGATAAAGACTATGCAACACAATGGAGTTATGGTGTTGGTGAAACCATGACCCTGCTGATTCCCGACTTTTATGGCGGTTCTTCCAGCGCCAAAATCAGCAGCAGCTCGAAGATCGTGGATGCCATGAAAACCAATGGCGTTCCTGATGGAACCATCAGTCAGTTTACCAGCCAACCCATGCCATTTCTTTACTGGGGTGCACAACCCTTCACCTCAGGGCCGGTGTATGTTGGCGCCATCATGGTTTTTCTTTTCCTGCTGGGGCTTATCATCGTTAAAGGGCCGGTTAAGTGGTGGTTGCTGGCTGCTACCATCCTTTCCATCATTCTGGCCTGGGGTCATAACTTTATGTGGCTCACCGAACTGTTTCTCAATTATCTTCCCGGATATAATAAATTCAGGGCTGTATCCATGATCCTGGTGATCGCAGAATTCACCATTCCCCTCCTGGGAATTCTCGCACTCAAAGAAATCTGTGATAAAAAGCAAGATCAGAAACGGCTTTTCAGAGGTCTGCAGATTTCTTTCGTGATCATGGCAGTGATTACCCTCGTTTTTGCCGTTCTCCCCGGTATTTTTCTCGATTTCGTTGGTTCAGGCGACCGTTACATGCAGCAGCAATACCAGCTTCCTGATTGGCTGATGCAGGGCATCCGCGATGAACGTCAACGACTTGTCCGTTTGGATGCTGTCAGATCTTTTATCTTTATCCTGCTCACCGGTGGACTTACCTGGGCCTTGCTTTTCAATAAAATAAAAAAGGAATATGCCTTCATTGCATTAACAATCTTCATCCTGGCCGATATGTTCACCGTGAACAAGCGTTATCTCAGCAACGACAGCTTTACCTCAAAGTCGCGGGTTGAAAACCCCTATGAGCCTACTGCTGCTGATACCCAGATTCTCCAGGATACAGATCCCGATTTCAGGGTCCTCAACCTTACGGCTAATACCTTTAACGATGCCGGCACCTCCTATTTCCACAAATCACTGGGCGGTTATCATGGGGCAAAACTCCGTCGCTACCAGGAACTTATCGATTATGGAATTCAAAAAGACATCCAGACTTTTGCGAAATCCATGAGCAACGACAGCACTCCCGTACTGAATATGCTTAACACCAGGTATTTAATTCTTCCGAACAATGATAAACAACCGGCAGCTTTCCCCAATTCCAGGGCGCTTGGAAATGCCTGGTTTGTATCTTCAGTGCAAATGGTGGACAATGCTGATGCCGAAATCAAGGCAGTGGGTAATTTCAGACCCGAAAATGTTGCCATTGTTGATAAACTGTTTGCTGAAAACCTCAACTCCTTTGCCCCTGCCAAAGATTCTGCCGATCTCATAACCCTTGACCAGTATGCTGCAAACGAATTGCAGTATCATTACCGGACAAAGAATAAAGGACTGGCCGTTTTCTCTGAAATTTATTACCCAAAGGGATGGAATGCGTATGTTGATGGCCAGCTAACCCCTCATTTCCGCGCGAATTATGTGTTGCGTGCCATGGTTCTTCCTGCCGGCGAACATAAAATCAGGTTTAAATTTGAACCAGCGGTGTTTGTCATCGGTGAAAAAATATCGCTGATCAGCTCTATCATCCTGATCGCATTGGTACTGATATTCGCCGCACTGGAGTTGCTGAAGGCCAGAAAAGCACAGGCATGAAGCGAGCGCTGATCATCAGCTATTACTGGCCTCCCAGCGGAGGAGCAGGGGTGCAACGATGGTTGAAGTTTGTCAAATACCTTCGCGATTTCGGTTGGGAACCAATAGTTTATTGCCCTGAAAACCCCGAATATCCTGAGACTGACATTTCCCTTTTCAGAGACATCCCACCAAACCTGGAAGTTTTGAAATTCCCGATATGGGAACCTTATCATGTTTATAAAAAACTTCTTGGACAGAAGAAGGAAGACAAAATCAACGCAGCATTTCTTTCAGAGAAAAAAAAGAATAAAACGCTGGAAGACCTTTCGGTATGGATCCGAGGAAACTTTTTCATCCCGGATGCACGAAAGTTCTGGATCAGGCCATCCGTGAAATTTCTGAAAAAGTATTTGCAAGCACATCCGGTGCATGTGATCGTTTCTACCGGTCCGCCACACAGCGCCCACATGATTGCCATACAACTTGCAGCACAGTTCGAACTTCCCTGGCTGGCCGACTTCCGTGACCCATGGACCAACATCGATTTTTATAAGGACCTGAAACTTTCATCCGGCGCCGATAAAAAACACCGTCAACTTGAAAAGGAAGTTCTTCGGGAGGCAAATGCAGTTACAGTGATCAGCAATTCCATGGCTGATGACTTTTCCCGGATTTTCCCCAGAAGCTACGATGTCATCACCAACGGATTTGACACCTCAGATATTGATACAACCGTTACACAACTTGACAGGAAGTTTTCCATTGCACATATCGGAACACTCGTAAATACACGCAACCCGATAACGTTGTGGAAAGCGTTGCAAAGCCTGCTGACCTCCCATAGCGACCTGGCAAACGACCTGGAAATAAAACTGGCAGGTAAGGTCGATTTCACCGTAACCACTTCGCTGGAAACCTATGGCCTCAGCAGGTTTGTCAGAAAAATCGACTACATGCCACATGATGAAGTGGTCAGATGCCAGCAACAGTCGCAAGTATTGCTGCTTATCATCAACAATACCCCAAACTCAAAAATGATCCTCACCGGAAAGTTTTTTGAATACCTGGCAGCTGCAAGGCCAATTTTATGCCTTGGTCCTGAGGATGGCGATGCTGCGCAGATTCTCAATGAAACACAGGCAGGGCTCCTGGCCGGTTTTGGAGATGTTGACATCATGAAAGCACATATCCTTTTCTTTTACCAGGCATTTAAAGAGGGTACACTCAGCGTACGAAGCCAGGGAATTGAAAAGTATTCGCGGAAGGAATTAACACGCAAACTGGCGCTTACCCTTGACCGGATCACCTCAAAGGCCCTTTAGGAATCTTTTTCCTCTGTGGAAGAATACTTCACGACAGCTTTCTTTTTCCAGTACCCCATCCTGTAGTAAACATAGTAAAGAATAACACCCGAGAACCAACCGATCGGGATCGACCACCATATGCCATGCACTCCGATTGCAGGATTTGTCGCTAATAGCCAAGCCACCGGAATGCGGATGATCCACAGTGAAAACAGGCTGATAAACATGGGGATCAGGGTATCACCGGCTCCACGCAATAGTCCGTTGATGACGAACATCAACGAAAAAAGGATATAGAAGGAACCGATAATGCGTAAATAATCGCCTCCCATTTCGATCACCACGGCATCATCGGTGAACATCCGCATCATGAATTTGCCAAAGAACACTGTTATCAGGGAAATAACCAAAGAGATGACGCTCGTCATAAGAAGGGTTGCGTGTAGTCCGGCTTTTACCCGGTCGGGACGGTTGGCTCCCATATTCTGTCCGACAAAGGTCGACAAAGCCACCGCAAAACTCATCGCAGGCATGGCGGCAAAACTGTCAATTCTTCCGGCAGCGCTGTAGGCAGCATTGGCGTCAACCCCGAACTGATTGACTACCCAATACAAGGCCACCATCCCCGCCGCAACAAAAGTTTGCTGAAACCCGGTAGGCAAACCGATCTTGATACTTTTAATAAAAATATCATGATCAAATGTCAGATTTTTAAAAGAAAATTTAACCACCTTATGGTAACGGTTCAGGTAAATGATCTGGGCTATAAACGCCACAGCCTCGGAGATAACGGTTGCGATGGCCACACCGGCAACACCCCAGTGAAGTACAGGAACAAAGATCAGGTCGAGGATAATATTTAATCCGACTGAACCTATTAAAAAATACAACGGGGTTTTCGAGTCCCCCAAACCACGCAAAATAGCGCTTGTTCCATTGTAACCAAACAGAAAGATCAAACCTGAGAGGAAAATATGCAGAAACATGGTTGCATCCGGCACAATGGCAGGATCAAGGTCAATGATCCTGAATATAAACCCGCTGAGCATGATCCCGCCAACACTGACAACCAGTGAGGTGAAAAACATGAAAATATACAGGGTATTGATTGCTTTTTTAACATTGTCGAGTTGTTTTGCCCCGAAAAACTGGGATACAACAATCGTAAAACCCATCGTTACGCCAATGATGAATGAAACAAGCAGAAAAATGATGGGTCCCGAAGTCCCAACTGCCGCCAAAGCGCCCTTCCCGATATATTTTCCTACCACAACACTGTCAACGATGTTGTACATTTGTTGAAAAACATTACCGAGTAACATGGGAATGGCAAACTTCAGGATTAACCTGCCTTCATTGCCATAGCTGAGGTCCTTCATGCGTGCAAAGGTAGCCACAATTCACGGATAATTCGTATATTTGCATCGACAACAGTTCGTTCTGTCGCTTGTAGAGACGTTGCATGCAACGTCTCCATAAGAGGAAAGTCGGGACAACACAGAGCATCATGCTTCCTAACGGGAAGGATTCCGGGAGCTAAAGTCCCGGGAGACAGAAAGTGCCACAGAAAATGACTACCCGGATATTTCCTTCGGGAAAGACCCGGGAAAAGGTGAAAATGCGGTGTAAGAGACCACGATCCCGATGGGTGACCACCGGGAAGGGTAAACCTCATGGGTTGAAAGACCAAGTATACCGGCTGTTAAGGGTTGCTCGCCCGATGCCGGAGGGTAGGTCGCTAAAGC
>JBAXFM010000234.1:0-8284 GCA_037139855.1 Bacteroidota bacterium | reverse complement strand
AAATTGATGCTCATCGAAAATTGCGCCTGCATACCAACAGCAACCAGCAACATCATTCCGACCAGGATTTTTCTTACAGTTTTCATTTTTTCAGTTTTTTTAAAACCGCTTATTTTACGTTTTTAACGGTCAGGTCCTTAAAGGCTTTCCCCATTTCTTCCATATCATGTGAAAATTCAGCCTTGAAAACGAGCCATTTTTCTTTTCCTTCTTCTTTGTAATTATCCATCCGGGTTTTCATATCCCTGTTCTTCTGCTCCAGGTCAGCTACTTTCTTTTTGTAATCAGCTTTGGCTTCCATTTTTTCATGCGCAATCCTGGCGTTGAACTCTTTGATACTTTCATCGTTTGCAGCAATCCTGGCCGCCGTTTCAGTCCTGTAATTTGCCATATCCTCCAGGTATTCCTTGTTGGCCTGTGCTAAATCCTGATTTGCCTGCACTACATTTTCCTGGGCATTTGCGACTTTTTGTGAAGGGGTGTTGCAGCTTGTTAAAAAGGCTCCGCTGATCAGTGTACATGCTGTAAGCGTTAAAATTATTTTTTTCATTTGATTGATTATTATTTGTGAATGAAGTTTCACTATACAAAGTTGAGTCAATTCGAACCGTAAAGTGTTACACAACTTTTGCAATATGTTACAAGATTCACACATTAAAGAGGCTGTCTCAAAAGTCTTTTTTTTAACCGCGGAGGCGCAAAGGCGCAGAGAAAATCAGTATTGATTATGAAATATTTGTGTCTTCTCTGCGACTCTGCGGTTTTTATAAAGATTTGCCTTTTGAGACAACCTCTTTGATCATGGTTGTAAAATTCAATATTACATTCTTATTGATTCACATAGAACTTCTTTATAACTTTAAACTGGCTGTTTTTGAAAACAATCAAATACATGCCATTGGGAGCAGGACGGAGATCAATCTGCGTTTCAAATTTACCACCGACTGTTTTCAGGTCACGAAGGTCGAATAATTTGTCCCCAAGCTGGTTGTATACTGTAATTGTGAAAACTTCGTCAACCGGGCTGCTGAAAGATGCAGTAAACTGGCCATCGTTGGGAACCGGGTAGATGTTAAAAGATGAAGAAACAGGATATTCAGGTGTGCCTACAACTTCGTACCAAATCTTGTTTGAAATTCCGGACGCACAACCATCAAGGGTAACCACACACCAGTAATTTCCGGTATTATTGGTTACGGTATAGGTTTGGTTTGTAGCGCCAGGGAGCAGGGTATTGTTGTAATACCACTGGTTGTCTATGATAGAACTGCTGGTAAGCACATTACCGGTTACTGTCACAACAGGGTTCGCAGGAATGTCATGGATGATGACATTCAAACCGGGTGATACCGTACCAGGTCCACAATTGTTGGTTCCTTTCACCGTAATCACACCTGTACCAGCGTACTGGCCAAATGCTACTACAATGTTTTTGGTCAATGCACCGGTGATGATAGTTGCTCCCGCTGGCACAGTCCATACATAGGCGGTAGCATCTGCGATGGTTGACACACTGTATGCAACACCTGTTGCTCCGGTGCAAACTGATACAGATCCGGAGATTATTCCGGCGGTTTCCGGCACCGGATTCACAGTTACAGCAATTGTTGATGCAGGTCCGTTACCGCATTGGTTTGTACCGGCAACCGTAACAGTGCCTGTTACTGCAGTGGCTCCGAAGTCGACAGTTATACTTGTCGTCCCCGACCCGGTTACAAGGGTAGCGCCGGCAGGTACAGTCCATGCGTAGGATGTAATACCCACGATTGATGTGGTTGAATAGGTGACCCCATTGGTTCCGGCACAAATGGATGACGTACCGGTAATGGCGCCTGCGGCATTTGGAGGTGAATTTACAAATATGGTATAAACCGATGGTAATGCAGCCATACAACCGGCGGCATTCAGGTAGTTCACACTGACAGTCTGAGCTCCCAACTGGGTCCAGGTTACATTTAAGGTACTGGTTCCCTGTCCGGAAACAATCGTTCCACCGGATGAAGTCGTCCATGCGTATCCGGTCATTCCGCTTTCTGTATAATACATGTTGTTGGTGGAACCCATACATGGGTTGTTTGTACTTCCGATGGTAGGAACGGGTGTAGGATTGAGGGTCAATGAAACACTCATTGATGTAACAGTTGGCGAAAACGTGCCGGTAATGAACACATTATAATTTGTGGCTGCATCAGCGACGTTCACAGGGTTAATGGACAAAGTTTCCGTGGAAGCTCCTGATATATTTCCACCATTGGCGATGTTCAGCGATCCTTTTCTCCATTGATAAGTAAGCCCCGTTCCGGTGGCAGCTACGGAGAAGCTTATTGGCCCTCCGTTACATATTGTTTGATTGACAGGCTGTGCTGTAATGACCGGAGAATTGGAGCCTCCGCAACCGGCAGGCATGTTGGCCGTGATGGCAGTTGTACTCAACGCACCGGTGGTTGAAAAAGCCCTGCCTTCAAGGGACACCCCGGTGTTTAAGAGAATGGCGCCATTGTTGCAAACAATCGTACCGCAAAAAACAGAATTGTCATTGATACTTACAGCGCCGTCAACCTTCCAGTAAATATTTTTTGCCTGTGCTCCATTGATCAACACGACTTTTGCATAGGTGCTTGTTGAAAGTGCCCCATTGATCTTGATAACAAATACAGCATTTGCATTCCCAAGTGCATTGAGATACAGGGTGTCAGTAAATGTGGTCGCAGCGTTCATCAGGTATGCATGTGGTGTAAGAACCAGGTTATGACCAAACTGGGCAGGATAAAGCAATTCAATATCGATGGGCATTACATTCAGGAAAGTATAGGTAGCATCCAGGTCAGCTGCACACTGTGCTGTTGAGCCATCAGGAATCGGATGAATGGCGCCTGTGACAAACAGCGGATCGAAACCTGGAGTTAAACCGACATTTGTTCCAACATCATCCGTAACATGTGTAATGCCGGCGTTCGAAACGGGTCCGTTGGACGAAAACAAGGTATAACATTGCGTTGAAGCAAGTATGGGAGCTATTGGCCCTGAAAGGTCCGGACTGCCGCAACCAATGGGGGTGTATGCCAATACGCCAAGAACATTGACAGCCCCGGTGGTAGAGAGCGCCCTCCCTTCAAGGGTGTCGCCAGCGCTCATATTGATGGCAGCATTGTTGGCGATAACCGTACCCCTCATAGTGGTCCCGGCTGCCATGCTGACAAGTCCCTCCACTTTCCAGAATACATTGCAGGCCAGGGCTCCGTTGATCAATTTTATTTTAGAATTTGCCCCGGTTGAGAATGGTCCCTGTATCAGAAAAATGAATACGGCATTCGCGCTTCCCTGGGCATCCAGGATAAGATCCAGGTTAAGGGTTGCAGCGCCGGAAATGGAATAAACCCCGGCGATGAGCACCTGCCCGTTACCAAGCAATGGCGCTGGAAAGAAATTTGGTAATAGGCTGTTCAGATGATTGTAGGCTATCAGCAAATCTGTTGCACATTGGGCACTTTGACCGCTGCTGGCCGCACACATTACTCCATTAACATTTCCGAACCCGGTGATGGAGCCACTGTTTGTTCCTACATTCCCGGTGACCTGTGAAATTCCAGTATTGCCAACGGCACCAACGGTTGTAAACAGAACGAAATTCGCAGCAGTTCCCAGGGGGGGTGCCTGTGCAAAATTCAGGGTTGGCAATAAGAGCATTATAACTACTACTAATGCTTTCAGTAGTTGTGTTTTCATGTTATTGTGTATTAAATTGTGAAGGTATTTTCACAACACGACAAAGGTCGGCACCCTTGATGCGGTAAGTATTACACAACTTTAGGTTTAAGTTACATCATTCACACATTGTTATGACACCTACAAAAAAAAGAGGCCATCTCATCCTCTGAGACAGCCTTTTTTGCAAACACCTTAATGTTCCGTCTAATTCTTTATAATCTTCTTTGTTTCAATCCGATCGCCAGCCATCACACGGATATAATAAATCCCTGTTGGTTTTCCACCCAGGGAGAATTCGTACCGGGTATTTCCGGTGACTACTTTGCGCTGAATTAAATCACCCACCATTCCTGATATATGAACAGTTGTTTTTGTATCCTTTAAAGCAGGATTCAGCTCAAGACAGAATTTATCGTTGGCTGGATTGGGATAAATTCTGAAGAAAGATCCAACGGTTGTTTCAGTGATCTTTGAATTTTGAATAGCAGATTTCTGCATCAAGTTTGAACCAATGGCACAGCAATATGCATCTGTGGTAGTGATGTACGCATGCAGAAATCCTCCGGGATATATCCTGGCGCCATCCAGAAAACGGATGTTCTGGCCTGCGATCATCGTAACACTGCCACCTTCGTGAACATGAAAAAATGCTCCACTTCCAGCGACACTTATTGTTTGTGTTGCATCTTTGCATACAGATTCTCCTGCTCCAACATCACCGGTTACATCGATATTGGCGGGGATTACCACACCATTGCAACAACCGGGAGGCATGGTAACTGTTACTGCAGCGGTACTTAAGGCACCTGTGGTGGTAAGCGCCCTGCCCTCCAGGTTTACACCGGTAGCCAGCGCTCCCAGCGCACCGTTGTTGCAAACGATGGTTCCCTTGAAAACTGAATAGCTGTCAATATTCACTGCCCCTTCAACCTTCCAGAACACATTTTTCGCCTGCGCTCCGTTGATCAATTTAATCTTTGAATGCGAACTTGTTGAAAGCGCACCGTTTATTTTGATAACAAATACGGCATTTGAATTACCGGCAGCATTAAGGTTGAGTGTATCTGTTAGTACGGTCGCAGCGTTCAGGAGGTAGGTGTGTGGTGTTAAAACAAGGTTATTCCCAAACTGTGCAGGATACAGCAGCTCAATATCGTCGGGCAGTAAATTCAGATAGTTATATACAACCAGTAAATCGGCGGCACATTGTGCTGTTGAACCGTCCGGAATGGGATGAATCATACCTGTTACCAATAGCGGATCGAAACCAATCGTTAAACCGACATTCGTGCCAACATCGCCTGTAACATGGGTAACTCCAGTGTTTGCAACAGCCCCGTTGGTAGAAAACAAGGCATAACAAGCTGTGGAGGCAAGCGCAGGAGGCGCTGGTCCGGTAAGGACAGGACTTCCGCAACAAGTTGGTAAATAGGCCAGCACTCCATCAACAGTGATGGCGCCGGTTGTAGAAAGCGCTCTTCCTTCCAGGGTATCGCCGGTATTCATGTTAATGGCTGCGTTGTTGGCAATGATGGTTCCACGCATGGTTGTTCCCGAAGCCATGCTCACCAGGCCTTCCACCTTCCAGAATACATTGCATGCCAATGCTCCGTTGATCAATTTGACTTTGGAATTGGCGCCTGTGGAAAACGGACCCTGGATCTGAAAAATAAAAACGGCGCCCGCATTTCCCTGAGCGTTTAAGGTCAGGTCAAGACTCAACGTGGCTGCACCCGAGATGGAATAAACACCAGCATACAGTATTTGTCCATTCCCAAGCAACGGCGCAGGAAAAAAGTTCGGAACAGTCACATTCAGTTGATTATAGGCATTGAGCAAATCTACAGCACATTGTGCACTGGCTCCATCGTTGTCGTGCATTACACCGTTTACATTGCCAAAACCGGTACTGGACCCGCTGTTCGTGCCTACATTGCCTGTAATCTGTGAAATTCCCACATTTCCCACAGCCCCTGTTGTTGCAAAAAGAACAAATTGAGCAGCAGTTCCCAGTGGGGGAGCCTGAGCAAAATTGAGCAGGGGTGTCAGGAACAGGAAAATGGCTGTTATTGAATTAAATAATTGTGTTTTCATTTTGTTCTGATTTTATGTGTGAATTATATGAAGCCGAATGACCTCACCCTGAGGCTGTATCAAAAGTGGAAATTTTAACCGCTGAGAACCGCCAAGGGAAACCGCAGAGAACCGCTAAGTGTTATATTTCTACAAAATAGCTCTGCGGAACTTTGCGCATCCTTTGCGTACCTCCGCGGTAAAAAGACTTTTGATACAACCTCTTCCCCTTCTCCCTGGGAGAAGGAGCCAGGGGATGAGGTCGATTTATTTTTGTGGCATGATATCAATAATCACCGTACGGTTGTAAAACCGTTCCTCCGGAAATTTGTTGTCAAACGGCGAAAGGTTCTCGTCTTCTCCGAAACCGTAGACTTCAAATTTAACACCGGTTCTTCCGGCTTTTGCCAGGCCGGTTTCAAGAATGGCCCTGGCATCGTTTGCCCGGTCGAGTGATAATTTCTGGTTATATTCTGCATCGCCGATGATGTCGGTGTAGCCATGGATCACGACGGTACTGCCTGAAGGGATTTTAGGAGCGACGATATCGGTCAGGTACTTGTCATAAAGAGTAGTGGCCTTCGATTCATTGAATTCATAAATAATGCTGAATCTCATCACTTCCTTATTGACGGTAGGAGTCCAGAGGACCATATTGACCGTTGTGTCCTTCACAATGGTTTTGCCATTTTTGGTCTGACCGGTCATGGTCATTTTGAAGTTTCCTTCAGGCATGTTTCCAAGAATGGTCTTTCCCTTCATGTTGATTTTTTCCTGGGTGAATGGTCCGTAATTTTGTATCGTTCCATTGGCGTCTTTGATTTCCAATGACCAGGAAGTGAACGCTTTATTTGCTCCCTCCACCGTAAAGAACACATAACTTTCAAGAGGATTTTTCTGAACATCAACGATTTCCATTGGCTTCAGCGGGGCTTCGGGGTCATTCTGAAACTCCATCAGCAATGCTGGCGAAGAACTCCAGATAGATACCCTGCGGTCACCTTCACGAAGCAGGTCAAGTTCTTTGGTTCCACCAGGCTGTTCCGAAGGGATTCTGGGTTTAACCCTGCCTTCGGTGTTAATTCTGGTAGCTTCAATGCCAAAAATGGCTACAAGATATCGTTTTACCGACTCTGCCATGGCTTTTCCGTCATCCTGTCCTTCCATCGATGCTCCTGAAAGCCTGACTGTTGTCGTTGGGTTTTTCATCATCCGATGACCAAGAATATTAATCACATTGTAGTAAACGATCATCTGACGATCGGAACGACCAGAAAGATTTTTGGGCGGAAACAAGGCTACCTGTTCTTCATTGAAGTTTGCAACCTGATCTTTCTGAAGCAACACATAACGATCGGGAATCTCTTTTGAACCCATGTCGAAAAATATATAATTGCGAAGCGGGAATATTTCCCTTACCGTAAGTTCGGCAGGTACATTTCTGGGGGCGACCACCAAAAACCGCACAATTGGATCGGGCAATACAACCGTTGCAGGAACAACCACTGCAACTTCTTTCGGCAGTTCCGGGCATTTGTATCCGAATTTATAGGTAATCCCTACCGTAGCTGAACTATACATGTCATTCTTCATTCCCTGGGCGCCACCAAGGGTCATGTCAGTGAAATCTGATTTCTGCCATCTCCAGGCAAATTCAACAGGTACCGAGAAATGTTTGCTTAGATTGAAATCAAAGCCAAGTCCGGCCGACACCTTGAATGCAAGGTTATCTCCACCAAGGCCACCGGTATTTCCCATGTTCAGGTTACTCGAACCCTTACCCACGTAAGCTATCTCAGTTCCGTTACCATCAAGTTTAATACCGCTGGAATGATCCATGCCAACGCCGCCAAAGACGTACGATGAAAAGAGCCGTTCAGGTTTAAATCCAAGTATCCAGTTTGTCCAGTTTATCGTAAGTTGCAGGTCCGATTCAAACAGGGAAGTGCGGAAACTTTCTGTGATCTGTTTTGGCACACCATTGCCACCCTGATAATCCCATACCCATTTATTCTCAATACTGCTGTGAAGATGAGCATATGCAAACCGTGCGCGAACACCAATCACCCGTGAAAACTGTTTCGTTACGGTCAGGCCAACGTTGTAGCCAATGTCATTCGACCAAAGGTTTACCCAATGGTTTTTTGACAAATCACCGTTAAATTGTGTAACGCCGGCAAAGGCCCCTACCGACCAATAATTGTAACAGGTTGCCGCATTTGCCCTGACTTTTGTCTCCCTGACCCCTTCCTGGGCCATGGATGCTAAGGAGATGACTGTTACTAAAATGACAATCATCGTCCTTGATAATTGATGATAAAACTTTTTCATAATACTGTTTTTTAAGGTTTAAAGGATGGTTTTCTGATTGAATTATATTGAATATTGTTATTCTCCCCTTTCTTTGGGTGGTTTAGGCTGCTCTGGCTGATGTTTCTCCTGTTGAGGAGGACGTTGCTGTTGTTGAGGTTGCTGCTTCTGTTGCTGTTGTTGAGGTTGCTGC
>JBAXFM010000233.1:0-8308 GCA_037139855.1 Bacteroidota bacterium | reverse complement strand
TTAATAAATGAACAATTGACTAATTTTGGGGAAGAATACCAGTTATTAAACATCCCTGCACCAGTATATCTTACCGAATTATTTAAGAAAATGCAGTTGTTTACCTTTGGTGAGGAAGCATAGTTGTACATCCCTCCTCCGTCTTGATTAGGATTGCCACCATATGCCCTTCCATCAGAGATTGTAAATCCATCCAATATGGCCGTGTTATTTAACCCTGAATTATTGAATACGTGATAGCTGTTGTCGCCGTTATCGTTTGGTGTACCAATATCGCCGCTCAGTATGGTAACATTGGTTTTCCAGTTTCTTTCCGTTAATGAGGTCTCTGTTCCATTAAACCCACCATATAAGGCAACCCCATTTTTCATCGCAAATGAAATTCCCCGATCAGTACCGGAGGTCGGCTTGTATATGCCTGCGGCTACCCAAATCTGGGTTTTGCTATGACAGGTACTGTTGAGCGCGCTTTGCAGGTCGGTAAAAGCATTTGCCCAGGAACTGCCATTGTTGGAGCCAATGGCCGTTTGGTTCACATACAATATAGTGTCTGTAATTGGCATGCTGTATTCGAATGCTCCCATGTCTGCCATCGGAGTTCCAACGCCAAACGGGTTGAAGGGCCGCAGGTTGCCGTCCAGGTCATTGGATGGTGCCCCGGTATTGGTTCCTGCGTTAATTGCCGGAGAACATGCCTGCAAATGCAGATTGGTATTGGCCACATCCATAAAATGCGGGTCTGCACTGATATTTCCGGTTCCGGCATAACCACCCTCAACAATAGAGTAAGTAATTACAGGACTTGAAGAATTATTGCTTACTCCGGAGCTATTCCCCCAAATAATCGTGTTGGTCACCAAGGGGTTAGCACCCAGGTTGAACAGGGAAGCGCCGCTGGGTGCGGTATTTCCATAGAAAGTGCAGTTCATCACGGTTGAATTGGAGCCGTTGTTTTGTATTCCCGCCCCGCTGTTTCCACTTGTATTCCCTGAAAAAATGCAATTGATTACAGTTATCTGTGAGCTTTCATTAAAAATCCCTCCGCCATAGGTTGCTGCATTGCCTGAAAAAATGCAGTTCACGATTGAAGGCGAACTGTGGTTGTTGTACATGCCACCGCCAAATCCATCGGGAAAACTCCGGGTATCCGTTCCTCCTGTGATGGTAAAGCCATCCAGTATGGCAGTATTGTCCAGGCCGTTGTTGTTGTTTTTTATAACATGATAACTATTGTCGCTGCTGTTAGTGGGTGTCCCGATATCCCCGCTGAGGATGGTGACGTTTGTGCTCCGGTTTCGCTGGCTCAGCAAGGTCTCCGTGCCGTTGAAACCGCCATAGATGGCCATGCCGTTTTTCATCACGAACGAGATGTTGCGGTCTGCTCCGGAGGTGGGTTTGTAGGTGCCTGCCGCCACCCAGATCTGGGTGATGCTGGTGCAGGGGTTCGACAATGCGCTTTGCAGGTCGGTATAAGCATTCGCCCAGGAAATTCCGTTGTTCATACCGGTAGCAGCAGCATTGACATAGAGGATGCCACTGCTCAGACAGGTAGTGCAATAGTTCACCGGGGAACTATATTCATATGCCCCCATGTCAGTTGTGGGTGTTCCTGATCCGTAGGGGCTGAATGGACGCGCATTGCCGTCGAGATCCTTAGCTGGCGCTCCGGCATTGGTTCCGTTGTCGATGGCCGGGGAGCAGGGTTGCAGGTGAAGGTCGCCAGTTGCACCCAACCCGATGGCGGGCTGGCTTACAAAGAGCGGGTCAACATTCAGATTTCCGGTTCCCGAAAACCCTCCCTGCACGATGCAATGACTTATGGTTGGAGAGGCATAAGTCTGAGTATAAATTCCATTTTCATTCCCCCATACAATACAATTTGTAATTATTGGTTGAGAGAGGTCTCCACAGAAAATTCCACTTTTATTATTGCCCGAGAAGGTGCAGTTGGTGATAATTGGTGTGGTACTCCCCGTCCCCATTATAAAAAGTGTACCGGTTGAGTTATTCACAGAGTTGCCTGTAAACAAACAATTTGTTACCACCGTCGAACCGAAATAAATATACATGGTTCCGGATAAATTGGCTGCATTATCGGTAAAAATACAGTTAAGATAGGCCGGGGATACCATAAAATTATATGCACCACCTCCAATTCCATTATATTCAGTTCCCCCCTTCACGGTAAAACCATCCAGAACAGATGAATGGGTCAATCCATTGTCGTAATTAAAAATCACCACACCCCCATTGCCCAGCAGGATGGTAGGGTTTGCCGACCAGTTACGCTGGTTTAAATCTGGGTTTCCGGTGTTCGGAAAGCCCCCCAGTATGGCAACTCCCGGCCGCATACTGAAGCTGGCATTCAGAGGTGGCTGATAGGTGCCTGCAGCTACCCAGATCTGAGATCCCGGGCAGGGATTGGCCAGGGCGCTCTGCAAATCGGTAAAGGCATCCGTCCATGTAGTGCCGTTGTTGGCCCCGGTGGCCAGGTGGTTTACATAAATGGTTCCGCTGCTCGCGGTAATGATGGAGTAAGAGTTGTCGAGGTAAATACCCGGGTTGTATTTTCCCCGGATTCTGACTGTATAGGTTCCGCTTGTCGTTCCGAAACCGCCGGTGAGGTTAAACGGGTCGGCCGTAATGTCTGCAAAGGTTGGGGAACCAGAAAAACTGCTTCCCGATACGATGGCATATTCCAGTCCGCTGGTGTTCCCGTTAAGGTCGCCGGTGAGGTTAATGCTGACGCTGCCCTGGGTTGGGGAGGCACAGACCGGCTGGGTTACTGTAACCGTAGCAGAAAGTGTGGCGGTACCGAGGCACTCGATGATGACCTGGCCGCCGACGTTGTTGGTAAGGGAGTTGTTTTGACCGGCCCCAATATTATAAGAGCCGCCACCACCTCCACCGCCGCCATCACTGAAGGTCATAACATTTCCAGTGACGCCGCCCCCGCCGCCACTGTATCCTCCTCCTCCGCCGCCGCCGGAAGGGTCAAGTCCGGTCGCCCCTGCATTAATGCCTCTGCCGCCGCCGGCTGTGCCACCGCCACCACCATTCCAGCCCCCGGCGCCGTTGAAGCCTGCACCACCGCCGCCACTGTATCCACCGTCGCCACCGGGGGCAAAAAATCCGCCGCCACCAGCGCCTCCTAATGCACCGGGGCCAACACTGCCCCCGTCTCCGCTGTTGCCCCCTGCGCCACCCGGATTGCCGGCAGAACCTTCCTGGGTTGAATTGGCATCGAGACCGGAGAGGGCCGGGGATCCACCGCCGCCGCCGCCGCCGCCGCCACCCAGGATTAACAACGTGCTCCCGATTTTGACTGCGGAACCGCCGCCGCCGCCGGCGCCGGCATTGTCAGATAAGCCAGGGGAACCAGCATTTGCATCAAGCACCTCGCCGGAGGAGACAAAAAATTCACCTTCCATGACACGGCCCTTGCCACCCTTGCCACCTGTAGGGTCACTGATTGCATCCCCGCCTTTAGCGCCTTTTACGGTTATTTTTACCTTGTAAGGTCCGCCGGAGGGAACGGTCCAGTTGCCGGTGGTGCTGGTTTGGCTAAAGCCGGGCGACGAAATATTGAGTACCTCCCCGGTACATTGCCCCTGAGCGCTTATACCTGAAATTCCGGGTATGAACCATATCATGAAAACGATGAGAGAAAATGATATTTTATTTGCCATTGCTTCAGTGTTTTTGATCATTATTTATCTGGTTGACAGCAGTGATGCCGGTTCTATTCTAAACCTGTGACAAAAGTGAATATATCCGGGAAAAATAAGGCGGACTATCGTCTCAAATAGGCGGATAAAAAGAGCTTGAAGGAGGATTTTTTACAGCAGGAAGGAGGAATATAACTGTAAAAGATTTGAAAATCAGCAATTTTTAATATAGTCGCTGGGCGACTGCCCAAATGCTTCAGCAAACAACCTTCCGAAATATTTTGGGTCGTTGTATCCTACCTGGTAAGCTGCTTCTGAAATATTAAAACCGCCCGTTTTCAATAAGGCTTTTGCCTTTTCAAGGCGGATGGCGTTGAGGTGTTCGATGATGGGCCGTCCGGTGAGTGATTTGATTTTTCGGTAAAGCTGGGGGCGGCTCATCCCCATTTTTTCAGCCAGGGTGTCCGCGGAAATTTCAGGATCCGGATAATTCGCTTCAAGGATTGTTTTGAATCTGACCACAAAAGCATCCTCCAGAACCTGGCTTTCGGCAAGAAAGGAAGGAATCTCCTCTGGAGTGGTTTTGACGGCAAAATTCGTCCAACGGGCCTGCAGCATCCGTTGCCGGGCAGTCAACTGCTCTATCCATACCAGCAATTCTTCCTCGTGGAAAGGTTTGGCCAGGTAGGCATCGGCCCCCCTGCGCAGGCCGGCAATGCGATCCTCCACTGTGACTCTTGCAGTCAGCAGGATCAAAGGGATGTGGCTGGTGCGTTCGTCATTTTTTAAAAAGTCGCATACCTCAAGACCATCCTTTTCAGGCATCATCACATCGCTGACGATCAGGTCGGGTACAAGTTCCAGCGCCTTTTCAATGCCTGCCCGTCCGTTAAAGGCATATTCCAGGCGGTATTGGTCGCCAAGACAGCTCGCAAGATATTCCATCACATCCGGGTTGTCATCGATCAGCAGGACGCAGGTATCCGATTTCCCCTGATTTTGCAGGAAGGGTATCGCATCAGTCTGTCGGCTAACCCGGTACTCATCCACAGCTTCCTCAACCATTGGGGCCTGATTGCCGACAGGGAGTTCCACAGTGAAAACAGTGCCGGGGATGTTCCCGGGCAATGGGCTTTCCACCCTTATTTTACCCCCCATGGCAAGTACCAGTTCCTTGGTGAGGGATAACCCGATTCCGGTGCCGCCTGAACGCAGGTCAGCCCTGCCCGGATTCTCCCCGGGTTTCAATTCCTGCATCTTCGCCTGGAAGAACCGGTCGAAGATATAGGGAAGATCCTCTGAACGGATTCCGATACCTGTGTCGGTAACGGTGATGAGAAGTATTTTACCGGAAACAGTGGCTTTCATTGTGACATTTCCCCCTGAAGGAGTGAATTTGATCGCATTCGATAAAAGGTTGTGCACGATCTGCAACAGGCGTTCCGGATCGTAATCCATAATGATCTTTCCCAGGTCGCTGGTCACCTTCAGCATCACATTCTGTGCATTCGCCAGGGAATGAAGGCTTTCTGAAATATACCGCAGGTAGGAAATGATATCACCCTGCAAATTGTTGATCTTCAACTCATGGCTTTCCAACCTGGCCAGGTCAAGGATCTGATTGATCAGGCGCAACAGGTTCTCTCCGTTCCGCCGGATCAGGGTGAGGGGCTGCATGGCCGTCTTGTTTTCACTCATCAACCGATCAGTCATTCCCAGGATGACCGTTAAGGGGGTCCGGAATTCATGGGTGATGTTGGTATAAAAACGGTTTTTAAACTGGTCGAGGTTCTTCAGCCGCTTTGTTTCGGCGGTTTTCAGTCTTTGGATCAGCTGATATTGGTTAAAAAAGAACCCTGCGATAACGAAAAGGACAGCATATAAAAGATATGCAGGCCAGGTGAGATACCAGGGCGACCGGATGACTATCTTCAAAGAAACTGGTTGCCTGCTCCAGATCCCCTGGCTGTTGGCCGCTTTAACCCTGAGAACATAGGTTCCCGGTGAGAGGTTCAGGTATTGAGCAGAATGGTCAAAACCACGATGAACCCAGGGTTTTTCAGCTCCTTCAAGGTAATAGCTGAACTGGTTGCGTGCAGGGGAGGAAAAATCCATCACGGCAAACTGAATCTGGATGTTGTTTTGTGAAGGTTGAAGTTCAATTTTTTTACAGAAAGCAATATCTGTAGTTAAAATACCACTTGAATCACCGGGAGATATATTTGTGCCATTGATATTCAGATTGGTGATCAACAGATCAGGCTGTTGTAAATTGCCCGACAGGTCTTTGGGGTTAAAAAACGTCAATCCGTTCACCCCGCCAAAAAACAGCTTCCCCGAAGGATCTTTATAGGAGGCATAGGTGTTGAATTCATTGTCCTGCAGTCCGTCAGTTCTGGTAAAGTGTTGTGAATAGCCGCTTGCAGGATCAAACCTGGTTAATCCGCGGTTGGTCGAGATCCATAGACGTCTGGGCTTTTCGTCATCCGCCAGGATTCCGTAAACGACATCATCAGGCAATGCCCCACTGGCGTAAGTATATTGGGTAAACCTGTTCTTCCGGAGATCAAGCCTGGTTAACCCTTTTCCATTGGTGCCAATCCACAGGATATCGGGATCGTCAGGATCGACGAGCAATGACTTGATGGAATTGGTGGGCAAACTGTTACGATTCCCTTTCTGAGATTTAATGCTTAGTGTTCTCAAATCCCCTGTTGCAAGAGTTTCTGCCCGGATCAAACCGTCCGTCGTTGCCATCCACCAGATTCCCGCGGGACTACGCTCAATGGCAAAGATTTGTTCCGGCATCTCCTTTTTAGTTTCAAAAAGGGTGAATTTCCGCGTTGACGTTTCAAAACGGACAAACTGATGCGGGGATATGATCCAGATTTGTCCGGGGCTGACATACTTCAACACGGGTACATTCCATTGAAAATATGCAGGGATGCTGAATTTCTCCTTTGTTCCCGTTTCGGGATTATAGCGGACAAGTGTGGGATTAATTCCACCAGTGGCGGCATACGCGTACCAAAAACAACCGTTCTCGGTGGCACAGATATGATTTTCCAGCGGTGCATCCAACCCTGGATGAGAGAAATCATGCGTCTGGCCGGTTGTTAAATCCAGAATTTTTGATGTCACTTCCCCATGCCTGACATCAGTGACCAGCACATGGTTTTTTCCGTTATACAAGGGTTGACAATAAACGGAATACCCTTCGAGATAATTTCTGAAAACGGTTGAGCGCGGACTGAATTTCCTGATTCCATGCGCATCTGTGCCGATCCAGAAAATACCGGAGCGGTCTGAGAATCCACCTTTTACCGGACATCCGATCGTTAGTGTCCAGTCAGGATCCTGCTGAAATTGCTTCCTGCCAAGATCAATACCATACACCATGTCGTTCGTTCTCAGCCAGACTAACCCGCTTTTACGGTCGGCACATACAAGTCCGGCCACAGTAAACGGGAGGGAAAATGTATGCCAGTCCGTCCCATTGAAGCAAAGGACGGTTCTTCCGGCGAAAACCCATGTTGCCCCGTAAAAATCCGATACAATGATCGTATGGGCGCCGGGTTTGATCTCATTTTCCCAAACGGGTGAAGGTATTGGTATCTTTCTGGTTGAGCCCGATCCGATATCTCTCACCTGAATATCATTCTTCGTCATGAACCAGAACTGCTTCCCATTTGCTGAAACGCCTAATCCCAGGAACTCCTGAGGCTCAGGAACAGAATCCACCTGTAGAAGCCGTTCGACAGGTGTCACTTTTTTCCCTGACAACAGGGAGTCCGACAGAAAAGGTGGCCAACGAAGGCAATAGGTGCGGCAACGGTAACCGTCCCAATACCAGGCGTAGATCGCATCCTTTCCCAGAGTACCGGCTCCACCGAAAACCCCCCTGTTTCCCGGAAACATATGAGGAACGGGGTAAAACCGATGCGTTTTCCGGTGAAACAACATGGGTTTGTCCGCAACGGTGACAACAAACAAAAAATCTCCCGCAGCGACAATGTAAATGATCTCATTGTTATTCAAAGACAATGAATCGAACGGGTCGTTCTGGAACACCAGGAACCGGTACCCGTCATACCGGTTCAGCCCGTTTTTGGTTGCAAACCAGAGTAAACCGTCGTCATCCTGGCAGATGGAGGGTACAAATCCTTGAGAAAGACCCTGTTCAATGGAAATAGATTCCAATACCGGGGATTGGGCCTTTAGCAGGGAACACAGAAGAATGAAACAGAAGCAAATCAAATTTTTCATCCAATATCACTATTGACCGACTAATTTTATAACATTGGGGGTACACCCCGAAGGGTTTCCCCCCAATGTTATATGTTTAGTTTACGAACTCAAAAACTACATCGTGGGTAAAAGTACAGAAATTAATCTTGCAGGACAAAACATTCACTTTGACCATTCTTCGCCAAAGCAATCTAATCCCTTCACCATATTGATTGCTGTGAAGATGTTGAGTTTGTAACAATACAGAATCCCGGAAATGCCCAAAAAGAGGAACCCGAGCGGATTTATTCGATATTTGCGGAATTACCTTTGTAGTCCCGCTTTAGGTAATTACCGTGTAAACACCATTTTATTCACCTTCACCCAGGTATCCGTAGCGCTGTCGAAAATGA
>JBAXFM010000232.1:0-8327 GCA_037139855.1 Bacteroidota bacterium | reverse complement strand
GTCATTCGTCATTCGTCATTTTAATTCGTAAATCCCAAATCTAAAATCCCTTTTATGTCCTTCAATCTCCGCAACCGTAACTTTTTAAAACTGCTGGATTTCACACCCCAGGAAATCAATTTTTTACTGGATCTTTCCATGGATCTGAAGAAAGCCAAATATGCCGGCACTGAGCAGCCGCGCATGAAAGGAAAAAATATTGCCCTGATCTTTGAGAAGGCGTCAACCCGTACCCGATGTGCTTTTGAGGTAGCTGCCCTGGACCAGGGCGCCCGGGTTACCTATCTTGGCCCCGAAGGTTCTCACATTGGTAAGAAAGAAACCATGAAAGACACCGCCCGCGTGCTGGGCAGGATGTACGATGGCATTGAATATCGTGGTTTCGGACAATCCATTGTAGAAGAACTTGGCAAATATGCCGGTGTTCCCGTTTGGAACGGACTGACCAATGAATTTCATCCGACTCAGATCCTGGCCGATTTTCTGACCATGATCGAACACTCTGATAAACCTTTGCATCAGGTTGCTTTTGTTTATTGCGGCGATGCCCGTAACAACATGGGCAATTCACTCATGGTGGGGGCCTCGAAAATGGGCATGGATTTTCGGGCTTGTGCCCCGAAGAAATACTGGCCGGAACAGGAACTGGTTGACACCTGCCGGGCAATTGCCAAAGAAACCGGTGCGAAAATTACACTGACAGAAAGTGTCGAGGAAGGTTTGCAGGGTGTTGACTTTGTTTACACCGATGTGTGGTTATCCATGGGAGAAGCCAAGGAATTATGGGATGAGCGTATCCGCGAGATGCTGCCCTACCAGGTCAATCAGGCCCTGATGGCAAAGAGTGGCAACCCGAAAGTGAAGTTCATGCATTGCCTGCCGGCATTCCACAACAAAGACACGGAAGTAGGAGCAGATATTTTTAAAAAATACGGTTTGAATGGACTTGAAGTAACCGAAGAGGTTTTCGAATCTGCCGGATCCATCGTGTTTGATGAAGCCGAGAATCGTCTGCATACGATTAAAGCAGTTATGGTCGCTACTTTAGGCGCTTAAAAGGGAAGCACTCTTCCATTTTCACACAGCAGCGTGCGGGCCGGGTATTTGTCGAAAAACGTATAATTATGCGTCGCCATTACCACGGCCCGTCCTGTTTTTGAAATGTCCATCAGTAAACTGATGATTCCTTCGGAGCTTTCGGGATCAAGGTTCCCGGTAGGTTCATCTGCCAGGATCACCTCCGGGTCATTGACCAGGGCACGTGCAATGGCTACGCGTTGCTGTTCACCACCGGAAAGCTGGTGAGGCATTTTAGCTCCCTTATTGCCCAGATTTACTTTGGCCAATACCTCGAGTAATCGTTTTTGCATTCCCCGCTTGTCTTTCCAACCGGTTGCACGCATGACGAATAAAAGATTTTCATTGACCGTCCTGTCCATTAAGAGTTGAAAATCCTGGAATACAATCCCTAACTTCCTGCGCAGGAACGGGATCTCTTTTCGTTGCAACTTGAGAAGATCAAATCCGGCAACCAGAGCCGATCCGGTTTGCAAAGGTAATTCGGCATAAATTGTTTTGAGCAGACTGCTTTTTCCGGTTCCGGTCTTCCCGATCAGGTATAGAAATTCTCCTTTGCTGATCAGCAGGGTAACATTGGCCAGGATGAGATTTTCATGCTGGTAAACTGAAATTTTATTCAGATCGATGATGCGGTTACCTGTCATAATGATTGATTGTTTTTATAACCTCAACCCCCTGACCCCTTCTCCTCAAGGAGAAGGGGAGAAGAATTGGGGGTAATATTAAAGTTCCAGAGTTTGAATTTTTCCATATCCAATCCGGTTTGCGATGATGAGGATTTCATCCATTTTACCTAAGAGATTGCAGCGGGTCAATGCGGTTTTGGGATTGGTTATTTTAAAATAGGCTAACAGGGAAAAATCTTCATCCCTGATCTGGATGTAATCCGGAATTTTCCCAGTCCCCTTAACCTTCAGGATGTACATCATCAATCATTTAATTTTCTCCGGCATGAATACCCCTTCAATCTTGCGGAAATCAGGTTCATCCTTCAATGAAATAAAATCGATCGTAAAATCGTCAACATATAATTTATACAGTGGGGATGGGTTGTAAAAATATATTTTCACAGCGCCATTTTCCGGCATTTTGATGGGAACATAATAGGCCACTTCAATTGGGGTCCACTGATCAACCGGAACATATTTATCGAGGATGAACTGGTTGTAACTGAGACTCTTTCCCTCTGACTGATAATCGACCACCAGGGTCGCTTCCGTGGCCTCTTTGGGGGCAAGTACCCATGCTTTGATCAAAATAAGGCGGTTTGCAGTACTGAAAAATTTGCCAAGTGTGCTTTCCAATCCAACGCTGTAAGGAATCTTTTTATCGGCCTTTGATGACCAGTGCCCCTGATGAAAAACTGTATCGTTGCGGGTGACAGGATTCATCCATTCAATGCCTTTCTCTGTTTCCATATCATTGGAAAAAGTTGTTTTACCTGCAATGCTTTCAATGGGGATGTAAGTCCTTGCCTTCAGGGAAAGACTTACAAACGAGTCCTTGTATATGGCTCCTGTGATATCATAGGGAGGAAATATCCATTTGGCATGTTGATAAAACTGCAAAAAATTTAAAGAAAGTAACAAAATCAGGAGACCTGACAACAGCCTTTTCGCTCCTCTTGTTTGAAGATAGTTGAATAAAAAAAGCAGCAAGAGCGCTACAACAACGTAAATATCAATGAAAACGCGCTGACCGCATTTAGAGGCATAATTCCAGACCCACCAGCATGATACAACATAAATGAATAACAGCAGAAAGCCGGAAAGCCAGTAAAACCTGAATTTGCTCTGCCGGTAAATGCCTGCGAACCCAACCATGGCAACAAGCGCAACCGGGGTGTACAGGAACCATCCCCGGTTAAAACTGAACAGGATATTCAAAATATTGGGGTGCAGAAAACTCAACTTTTCATCACCATATGTGTAAACGAGCAATTTACCTGTTTGCAAATACCATAAAACAATAGGAATTATAAGGAAAATCACCGCCTGAATCAATCCACGAATCAGGGTTTTCTTTTCCGAAACGACTTGTTTGAGCGTTTGGCGCATTGCCCCGGTACTCCCTGCAATGAATGGAACCATGAGCAGGATCATCGCATTGGTGGGCCGGATCAGGAAAATGAGGGTAAACAGCAGCAATGATCTGACAAACCATTTTGGCTGGTATTCATGAAATAGTTTATAGGTGGTCAACGCAAACCCGGTAATCAGTGCGAAAGAATAAACGTGGGTCATGGAGGGTTCAACCACGGTGAAAAAGATGAGGTTGGTGCCCAGGGCAATGACCACGGTGATAAAGGCTGCTATCCGTTCGTTGGAACCAAACTTTATGAGCAGTTTTTGCAGCCATCGGGCGCCAAGCCAAAGAAACAGTAAAGCCGACAAGGCAATGGAATATTGGTAAGGGAGGGAATACCCATCTCTGGGAAAGATTTCAAGCCAGGCCATGAGATGGCCGAACAGGAAAAATGGCAGCCAGAGAATAGCCATTCCCGGAAAATATTTATTTACTTTTTTCGGCCCTGCATCATTTCTGAATTCCTTGAATACTGATCGGTTTGTGGGGTAATATTTTGATTCATAATCTTCCACGAATTTAAATTGAAGGTCGTGGTTTATAAAAATAGCAGGAAGGTAGGCATAGTAACCTTTGCCGTCGCTATTGATCACCCGGTCCCAGTTCCGCTCAGGGGATTTGAATCCCAGGAATATCAACACATAGATAAGCACAATGATCTCCGGGGTGTATTTGTAAAGGTATTTCATCTGCTAAACTATTTGAGACTGCGTTGGCGCAACGCTTCAAACAGAACTACACCGGTTGCCACCGAAACATTGAGTGATTCGATTTCACCCAAAAGTGGAATCCGCACAACTTCGTCAGTGAGTTTCAGATATTCCTCAGAAATACCTTCCCCTTCTGAACCCATGATGAGGGCCATCGGCCTGTTGAAGTCAGCCTGGGTATATTCTTTATCTGTTTTTTCTGTGGCTGCCAGAATGGTAAGTCCACTGTTTCTCAGGAACTGAATGGTCTCCTTGACGTTTTGTGAACGAACGACAGGCAGTTTATACAAGGCGCCCGCAGATGTTTTAATGGCATCGGAGTTGATCTGGGCCGAACCCCGTGCAGGAATTATGAGGCCATCAACCCCGGCACATTCACAAGTTCGGGCAATGGAGCCCACATTGCGAACGTCGGTCACCCGGTCAAGGATGATAAAAATTGGCATTCGTCCCTGTTCAAAGGCAAACGGTACAAGATCTTCAATGAGCTGGTAGGTGATTTCCGACACATACGAGATGACCCCCTGGTGGTTCTGACGCGACAACCGGTTAAGTTTTTCGATCGGCACAAACTGGTAAGGAATTTCCAACTCCTTGATCAGGTTGAACATGTCGTGGAAGCCCTCACCCCGCAATCCGTTTTGGATGAAAACCTTTTCCATCTCTTTCCCCGCCTTGATCGCCTCAATCGTCGGCCTGATACCATAAATATAAGTTTCTTTCTTCATAAATCAGCAATATCTATATCGTAAATCCTAAATCGTAAATCGTCACTCGTCATTCGTCACTCGTCATTCGTCATTCGACATTCCTCACGCCCTCTCCTCCTCTGCCATATCCAGCAGCGACTTCGGAATCTCCTTCCCTGCTTTGGCTCCCAGTGATTTAATGTTTTCCACCCGTCTGATCAGGTTTCCCTTGCCGGTTGAAAGTTTATTCATGGAGGCATCATATACTTTGCGTGTGGCGTCAATCTTGGTGCCGATATCCTGCAGGTCTTCCAGAAAGCCCGTGAATTTATCGTACAACTCTCCGCTTTGGCGAGCAATCTCCATTGCATTCTTATTCTGGTACTCAACCCTCCAGAGATTGGCGATCATGCGCAGCGCTGCAATCAGGTTGGTTGGGCTGATGAGAAGAATCCGACGGTCGTAGGCCCAGTTCCATAAGTTGGGGTCGTTTTGCATGGCCAGCATGTAAGCCGGTTCTATCGGCATGAAAAGCATAACAAAATCGAGGCTTTTCAAGGCGTAAATATCCTGATAATTCTTGCTGCTCAGATCGGTAATATGATTTCTCACCGACAACAGATGATCCCGTGCAGCAAGGTCCTGCTCCTCTTTTGTCTCGGCAGATGCATACCGTTCATATGCAATCAGCGACACTTTGGAGTCAATAACCACGTTCCGTTCCCCGGGATAAGCCACTATCACATCGGGTTGCAGCCGTTTGCCATGCTCGTTGGTGTATGATTGCTGAATGAAAAATTCGCGGTCTAAAGTCAGCCCTGATTTCTCCAGGATGCTTTCGAGGATGATCTCCCCCCAGTTGCCCCGGGTTTTTGCCTGACCTTTCAATGCATTCGTGAGGTTGCTGGCCTCTTTGCTGATCTGCTGGTTCAGGTCGGTGAGGTTTTTAATTTCCCGTTCAAGAGAGAACCGCTGCTTTGATTCCTTGTCGTAAGTTTCTTCTACCTTCTTCTCAAAATCGCGGATCTTCTCGCCAAGAGGTTTCAGTATCTCATCCAGCTTGATTTTATTCTGTTCGGTGAATTTCTGTGTTTTTTCCTCGAGAATTTCGTTGGCGAGGTTCTTGAATTCGATGCGGAATTTGTCCTGAAGCCTTTCGATGTCAGCTTTTTGCTCATCCAGTTTTTTCTGAAGATTGCTATACTCAGCTACACTGGTTGATAGTTTATTGTTCAACTCCAGGATGGCTGTATCTTTGTCTTTGATCTGCATGGAAGCATGATCCAACTGGTTTTGCAGCATTCTGGCTCGTTCTTCCTTCGTGCTTTTATCATTATTCAGCAGCTCGATTTGTTTTAATAATTGAGCAACTTCCTCAGTCACTCCCTTTGACCCGGTTTTCCCAAGTTTGAAAAAGAGTACCACGAAGCCTGTGATGAAAACAATTCCGATGATAATTAGGAGAACCTCTGTCATACGATACTCTATAAAGAAACACAAAAGTAGTTTTAATCAGTCAATGCTCAAAGTTCCAAAGGTAAATCTTTTCCTTTTTTACTTCCAAGTAGCCACTTCCAAACAGGAATTACACGAATCCGATGATTTTCTTTTTGTATGTCCGATTCTTGGTCATAGGTGAGAATTATGCCTTCATCGAGATTAAATGATAGAAGGGCTTCGATAAGGCCACCTATTTCACGATCCTCATTTTCAGGCGTGAGGGTATAGCATACTTGTATTGCACTTACCTTATGCTGTGGATTGAATAGGATAAAATCACATTCTCCTTTTTCATGATATGAATATATGCGAGACATAGTTCTCCGCAAAGCCAGGTAAACTGCATTTTCAAGGTTTCTGCCATGATTTTCCGAATTACTAAAGCCGATCAGGTTGTGAAATGCTGCATCAATGACATAAACCTTTCTTGGATTGTGCAGCTGTTTTTTTAACGAATCGTGATATTGGTATAATTCGTAAAAAATATATGCGTCCGACAAGTAACCCATGTATTCTTTGACCGTGTCCGAGTTTGATAAGCCGATGGCTCGTTGTAACGATGTAAACGTTACTGGCAGTGAAAGATTGCTTACTAACAGTTGCACCAGTTCCCGGAATTCCCGGTGGCGTCTGATACCGTGCCGAACAATAATATCACGGTAAAGTATATTATCAAACAATGTTCTTACATATTCGTGGTCGTTATATAGAAGGTACTCAGGCAAACCACCTTCTTTCATCCATTGAATAAAATGTGATTTCATTATGACCTTTCTCTCAGGCAGATAAAAATCTTTTTCTTCGACTGTTTCCTTCTGCCAACGCAGGTATTCTGTGAATGAAAATGGAAATAATTCAATTTGTTTGTATCTGCCAGTAAGTTTCGATCCGAATTCCATACTGAGCATTGATGAATTAGACCCGGTAATTACTATTTTCTTTCCATTGTCCTGTAGCTTCCGTATTGCAACCTCAAACCTTTCAACATTCTGTATTTCATCAAAAAACCAGTAATCCGCAGGCCCGTAAACTTCGATGAGTGATTCCTGTAATTCGCCAAAGTGTTCAATAGTGAACCCAAGAAGCTTTTCATCCTCGAAATTGAAATAACAGAATTTATCAACCTTTGCCATGAGTTGTAGAACCAGGGTTGATTTACCTGTACGGCGCATACCTGTAACAACAAGAACACGGTTATCACTGAATAACGCATTGTTGGCCAACAACATGATGTCACGTTCAATTAAACCGTTCTTGGTTTTAGTTCGTTCCTTCTGCTCATAAGCAACCTTTATCAAAAGATCTTTCATTCTTTGTATTATTTGGGACAAAGATAATGATACTAATTGTTAATTAGCACTTTTCTTGTTTGATACTAATTAATGGTTAGTGAGTCACCAGGAAATGTCGACAAGCACAGGAAAATGATCAGAAGCAAACCTTCCGTCCTTGGCCTCCCGTAAAACGGAATAATTCAGCAGGTTGATTCCTTTTTTACTCGTAAAAATAAAGTCGATTCGTTCAGTGGCAGGTTTGGTGACATCGAATCCATTAAACGTACCACCTGGCCCCATGGACATGCTTTTATCTGCTATTTTTGAATCTGTCAGTTGGGTGGTGATTATTTTAAATGGTTCACTGTCTGGTTCAGAATTAAAATCTCCCGTTAAAATTACCGGGTAACCCTGTTTATTCAACGTTTTTATTTTTCCAAGAATCAGTTTGGCACTGTTTTTCCTTGCCAGCAGTCCGATATGGTCAAAGTGGGTATTGAAAACCCAGAATTTCCGACCGGTCACCAAATCCTGAAACTGGCCATAGGTGCAAATGCGCATACAAGCGGCATCCCATCCCATGGATGGTTTTTCAGGAGTAGCTGAAAGCCAGAATGTTGATTGTTTTAAAACCTTCAACTTGCTGGCATCGTAATAAATGGCGCTGAATTCACCCTTGGTTTTACCATCATCCCGGCCTACCCCGATATGACGATAACCGGAAAAAACGCTGTCAAGGCAATTTATTTGCGAGATCAGCCCCTCCTGGATTCCGAATACATCAGGACTCACCTGCTTAACCTGTTCGCATAGCCATGCGCGGCGGTTGGTCCAGGCGTTCACCCCATCTGCGGGATTATCGTACCGGAGGTTGTAGGTGAGGACTTTAAGTGTCTGGCTGATGGCTAAGCCTGTCAGCAGAAAGAAGGTAAGGATGAGGAAGGATTTGCGGAGAAACATTTTTTTAGGGTTTTATTATTCAAAGGTAT
>JBAXFM010000231.1:0-8341 GCA_037139855.1 Bacteroidota bacterium | reverse complement strand
TTATCTGCCGGAGAATTTGAATCAAAATGAATTGCGCACCTACGGCGCGCAGAGATCGGGGTGGTGGCATGCTAACAAAATCTGGCTCCTACGGAGCCGGTAGGTACCAATGATAAATGTGCTGGAATATCAGAAGGGATTTGCAATAATAAATTCGTCTGGTATAGTTGCGCCCAATCAAATTAAATTTTTACATTTGAAATTCTTTTGACAGGATATTAATGAAATTCTTTTCAGCCTATGGTTTATAAAACACTACTAATCATACTTTTGATCATTCATTTAAGTTTTACCGGCAAGGCCTGGGTATATCCCGAACACCGGGATATTGCCGTAATCGCCATTCAAAAGCTTGACTCTTCTCATCGGGCGTTGCTTGACCGGCTCTGGGCGCTTGCCAGAAAAGGATATGAATCAAGGCTTGATGTTTCGGTTGCAGACGCCATGCAGGGAGAGCATCCAAAATATCTGGATTATGCCGCTTTTCCGGCCATTGCAGGCGACCATTCCACTTCTGCCGATAACATGTTGTATAACATTCTGCATACGGATTGGATCATCAATGTGGCGGATATCACCGCCCGGCTAAAAACCGGACTGGCTAATTCCAGGAACGCAAGTGAAAGGGCTGGTCAGCTGCGTGATTCTGACCTTCGCCTCCTCAGGGCCGATCCCGAATACGTGTCCAGGGCCGGATCAAACAATGTACACTTCATGCTTGCCCGACCCGGCGTGAATACTTCAGCCAGGGTTTATTTTGACAGCTGTTTCCGCGAAGGTGTTGAAGTTAATCTGATCAGTACCTATGACTGGTTTCATACAAGTGCATTGCTAAAGGCCCGGAGGTTAGCTTCTGACACTTTAACCCCTGATCAGCGCGCTGCCCTGACACTTTCTGCCCTTGCCGATGAAGCCTTTGCCCTGCATTTCCTGGAGGATGCTTTTTCAGCCGGTCATGTTGCGGGAATTTGGGGAAATGCTGCCTTGCGAAAAGGCACCCACGATTATTATGATGAAAGAGGTCTTGAAGTCACTACCTGGCAGGGTGAACGGATGGTGCTGACTGGCGATGCCTACATGCGCCAGTCTGATGCCGAAAGAGCTGCTAAAACAGTATTGTTAAGCTTAAACCAATTCCTGGATGAAGCAGCCAGCAGGAAAGGACCTTCCCTGTACGACGATCAGAAGGGGATTATCACTCCCGACACCTTCAATATCGCCAGGGCGATGAAGTCGCCTCCCCGCCAGATCGATCCTGCTTTCCGGGATTTTTTTGACCAGGTACTGATCACGACACCTGTTCCTGGTTTGGCCACCGGGTTAGGCGAAATTCCAAGGTTTCGTTCAGAGATCGGCCCTTTTATTGGCATTGCGCCCGCGGGACGGATATCGGTATTATCGGGTGGTTTCGGTCCTACCCAGCAAACCATCGGGATGATTCCAAGCCTGGAGGTTGCAGTGCATATCGGCCTTGGGATGGACGGTGTACTGAATGAATCGGGCGACGGACTGGTTTTTCTCGACCTTGGCTGGCGGCTCGACGGAGCCTCTTCCGTTAAACTTGACCGTGACCCGGGTTATAAGCTGTTTGGTTCAATCCTGGCGGCTACGCCAAGCCGTGATGCCTTTTACACACGGTTACGTCTTCCCTTTTATGTGATTCCGGGCGATCTTATCATCCTGGGTCCGCTGCTGCTGCTCGTCGCACCCAAGGCTATGAATAATGTGATCGCCACGGCAGGGGCAGGAGGACTCATTCCATGGCAAACCGGAATGATCACCCCCATCGGCCGGTTCCAGTTTATCCTCGGGAGGGAGGTTGGCGTTTGTTTCTATGGTTCCGTCGACGGGGCCGATTCATATTTAATTCCCTATGACATTGATGGTTCTACTGAACTTGCGCTGGTATCCATGAGAACCACCCATTTTGAATTTCCAATCCTTGAATACCGTCCGGTAAGGACTTTCTCCCGCCGGCAAAGTGCAAGTTTGGTGCTGCAAATCAGCGCAGGAATGGATATTCCGGGTAAAGTGAACATGATCGAGCCAACTGATATCGGCACCATCCCGGTTAAAACAACATGGTTTGTCGGGTTCCGGCTGGCTTTTGACTGGCGGTATTATTATGCCAGGAAAAAACAAACATCTCAAATTGCACACTGATTGAGCAAGTAATTAAATACTGTATTATCTTTACAAAAAAATTCCTATGAGAAAAAAACTACTTTCAATTATAGCTGCCACGTTATTCGGCTGTAGTGCTATTTACGCCCAAAAAGCTGTTGTGACCATGCCGGCAATGGTCCATGTGGATGGAGGAACCTTCATGATGGGCAACGACAAAGGAAGCAAGGATGAGCAACCTGCTCACGAGGTGACCCTCACCAGCTTTTTCATTGGTAAATTTGAAGTGACAAACAAGGACTTCAAAATTTTCTTTGATGCCACAGGATACATCACAGATGCCGAAAAGCCTGATTCAGTGAATATGAAGCATGGGCTGCCTCCCAGGGGAAAAAACAACGGGACCTGGAAGATGAACATGAATAATATACCGGTTCCCGCCACAGATTCCATGAAGCCCGTTTGCAATGTCAGCTGGAACGACGCAGTAGCCTATCTCGACTGGCTTAGTAAGGCAACCGGTAAAAAATTCAGGCTGCCTACCGAAGCCGAATGGGAATATGCAGCCAAAGGAGGCGCTAAAAGCAAAGGCTATAAATACGTAGGCGGAAACAACCTGGAGGAAGTTGCCTGGGTTTATACAAACTCAGGGAACCGGTCTCATAATATCGGCCAGAAGTTGCCCAACGAACTGGGAATTTACGACATGGCCGGGAATATCAGAGAATGGTGTTCCGACTGGTACGGAGAGTCTTATTATAAAGTAAGTCCGAAGGAGGATCCTGCCGGTCCTGACCTCGGAACACACCGTATCATCCGGGGTGGTTCATGGGGAAGTACCGAAGACCGCATGCGGATTTCATACCGAAACAATGAATTTCCATACAACAGCGCCCTTGGATTTGGTTTCAGGCCTGCCATGACCGACGAGAACGCGGTGAAAAAGGCTGCCCCGGAACCCAAAGCCGACCCCATGAAAGACCTTGACACAAAAGGTTTCATTGATATTTATGGCATTAATTTCGATATCGGAAAATGGAAGGTGAAGCCGGAGAGTTTTCCTGTGATCGAACAATTGACCACCTACCTCAAAGATCGTCCCAAAGTGAGGATCATGATCGAAGGGCATACAGACAACACCGGCAAGGAAGCCTCGAACCAGACACTTTCAGAAAAAAGGGCGGAGAGCATCAAGGCTGAAATCGTAAAACGTGGCATTGATGCAGGCAGGATGGAAACCAAGGGATTTGGCGCATCAAAACCGATTGCCGACAATAAAACAGCAGAAGGACGCACACAGAACCGGAGGGTCACGATTAAAAAATTGTAACCATCGTTTGATGAATGAAACATCAAATTGAAAAGGCTGTCACCAACCCAGGAGGCAGCCTTTTACTTTATTTTGGAATGACCTCTGAGATTCAGCATTACGGCGTTATCTTCCACGTAAGAGAAAAAAAATCAAAGAAAAGGGAAGAAATATCAGAATAAACGATTTTCCTGTTCAAGCCAAACATCTGTAATACAAACGCTTAAAGTCATGTATACTTTTTGTATACTTTGATTCTTCTTATACCAGAGCAGGTTTTCACTGTACCCATATTATTTTTGCTTTGATTAGATTCCAAAATTTAAAACAACAACCAGATGAAAAAAATGATCCTTTTCCCCGCCATCATGGCCATCCTGATGTCATGCAGCAACAACCAGACTACGACTGAAAAAAACACGGTCCAGGATTCGGTGGCCGCAGCCGCTGCCGCAGCACCTGCCGTGACAAAAACCGACTATAAAACCAATACCGGTAAAATCATTACCGTGTCGGAATCGCATCCCCAGGGGGCGAGCCTGAGCAACATCAGCGTTGCCTTTGCCGGAGATCCCGCCTCTGAAATGAAATTTACCGATGTGGAACCAATCAATAAAGTACTTGTTGGTGACCTTGATTCGGATGGCTTTGATGAGCTTTACATCATCACCATTTCTGCCGGTTCCGGCAGTTACGGAAATGTGATCGGCATCGCCTCCAACAAAGACAAATCTCTTTCGCAAATCACCGTTCCCCCGGTGGAAGAGAAAGATCTTAAAAAAGGAGGCCAGTTTGAAGGCTACGAGGGGCATGACAAATATGAAATCATCGAAAATTCCCTTGCAAGGCAATTTCCCATAAAAGGCACCAATGTTACCACCCGCGCCATCAACTATAAACTAAAAGCAGGAGAGGCAGCCTGGAAACTTGTTATTAAAACCTCAACTGCTTTTTAGATCACAAAGACACTGATCGTTAACCATATAATATAAAAACGTGATGGGAAATTTACTCTACATTGTCGCGGTAGTCCTGATCATTGCATGGGCAATTGGGTTTTTCGCATACAGCACAGGGGGCATCATCCATATTTTACTGGTCATTGCACTGATCGCTGTTATCCTGAGGATTATACAGGGAAAAAAGATTTTTTAACCTACTTTTCGAATTTGAATTCTGCCCACACCGGCCAGTGATCAGAGATGGTTTTGGAAGTGTAGCATACATCAACGCCCCATATGCCTGAATAATGCAATCTGGCCGGTTGGGTAAGTACGAAACGATCGTAGGCGCAATCGCTATGCTCTGACAGGTTGGTTTTTGTATCATCGGGAACAACCCAGAAATAATTGCCTCCCCGAATGGCAAGTTTGTCAAGATCGTCGGGGTTGGCATAGCTGCATGATGCATTAAAGTCGCCGCAAACGATGATCTCTGTTTCATTGTCATATTTCTTTGTTGCCCACTTTACCACTTCATCAAGGCTTCCGATCTCTGCTACTGCCTTAGCGGGTGTTGTATGAATTGTAACCAGAACAAAGCTAAAATTTCCCGTTTTTGATTTAAACCCGGCGGTATAAGGTTCGCGGGCAAAGTAATCAAATGCCGAATCGTTGTACAACATCGGAACTTTTACCAGGGAGAACTTGGTTGTATCGTAATAAAACGCATATTGTTCCTGGGAAGACTTATCATCTGCCTGTTTTCCGGTTCGTTCGCTGCAGGTAAACTGGTAGCTTTTCCTGCCCTCCTTGTTTACAATGTCCCTGAAAGCACCGGGCAGTACCCCCGAAACATCTGAAATTTCCTGAATCGCCACAATATCGTATTTACGGATAATGGAGGCCAGTTTATTCACCCGTGCAGTATCATTCAGCTTTGTTTTCCCAAAGTTCTGGATGTTGAAGGTACAGATGCGGAATGTTCCTGTTTCCTGGGCGTGGCCCTGAAAGGAGAATAAAACCAGGGGGAGCAGTATTATCAAACATCTCAACCTCATTGTGTTGATTAGAATATTTCTTCTTCGGTTCATTGAATCTGTTTTATCCGGTTCAAATCTAACAATTATTTATAACAGTTGTTCCGGAATAATTGTTCTAAAATTCCTAAATTGCCAACTCATCTTAACCCAAAGCCATGGCAACAATCAGATACAAATCACCCGACTATTACCTCACAGATGAACACTTAACCGATGAACATAAATTGATTAGAGGTTCCGTGCGCGATTGGGTGAACCGTTCGGTGATTCCAATCATTGATGAAGCAAATCAAAAACATGAGTTTCCACTGCATCTTGTAAAAGAATTGGGAGAAATTGGAGCCTTCGGGCCATATATTCCGGTAGAATATGGGGGCTCGGGCCTGGACCAGGTTTCCTACGGACTGATCATGCAGGAGCTTGAAAGAGGCGATTCAGCCATTCGATCTATGGCCTCAGTGCAGACATCGCTGGTGATGTATCCCATATTTAAATACGGCACGGAGGAACAAAGAAGGAAATACCTGCCCGGGCTGGCAACCGGAGAGTTGATCGGCGCTTTCGGCCTCACCGAGCCCAACCATGGTTCTGATCCGGGAGGGATGCTCAGCCGGTTCAGCGACCAGGGCGACCATTATTTGCTGAATGGCTCAAAAATGTGGATCACCAATGCCCCCATCTGCGACATTGGAGTGGTATGGGCAAAAGATGAAACCGGTACCGTGAAGGGATTGATTGTTGAACGTGGCATGGAAGGTTTTACCACTCCCGAAACTTTACGAAAATGGTCATTGCGTTCTTCATCCACCGGGGAGCTGATTTTTGCTGATGTAAAAGTACCGAAAGAAAATATTCTTCCGGGTGCCAAAGGCCTGAGGGGACCACTCAATTGCCTCAGTTCTGCCCGGTACGGCATCGCCTGGGGTGTGATTGGTGCTGCGATGGATTGTTACGACACAGCGTTGCAATATTCCAAAGAGCGGGTTCAATTCGGGAAGCCTATTGCTGCATTCCAGCTAACCCAAAAAAAACTTGCAGAGATGCTCACCGAAATCACCAAAGCCCAATTACTCACCTGGCGGCTGGGGATCCTCCGCAATGACGACAGGGCAACACCTGCTCAGATCTCCATGGCCAAGCGAAACAATGTAAAAATGGCCCTTGATATTGCCCGTGAATCCCGGCAGATTCTTGGCGCCATGGGTATTACCGGCGATTTTCCCATGATGCGTCACATGATGAATCTCGAATCGGTAATTACATACGAAGGCACCCACGATATCCACCTGCTTATCACCGGCCATGATATCACCGGTGAAAATGCATTCGAATAAAGTTGATGGCTGAATTTTGTCAATTAAACATACATTACAAAAAAGGCGGTCCCTTCCGGAACCGCCTTTTTTTACACTCGTCACGTGTCACATTTCTATTGCAACGTAAACTTGATCGGTAAGTTAAACTGCACACGAACCGGCACACCACGCTGTTTGCCGGGAACCCATTTGGGCATCGACTTCACCACGCGAATGGCTTCTTCGTCGCAACCACCGCCAATGCCACGGAGTACCCGCACATCGGTAATGGATCCGTCTACTTCAACCACGAAGGTTACAAACACTTTTCCCTGGATACCCAATTCCTTGGCTTCTTCAGGATATTTTATGTTTTGCTGCAGGTAAGAGATACGGGCTTCTTCGCCTCCCGGATATCCAGGCTGTTCTTCCACCACTGTGAAAATTTCAGCCGCAACAGGCGTTTCAATAACTTTGGGGCCTTCGTCCTTTACTGCAACTTCTACATCTTCAGTAGGAGCTTCAACATTTCCTTTTTTATTCAGATCATCCATATTGGCCATGCTTACTTCAATTGTTGTATCTTCTACAACAACCGGGGCAGTAAATTTAACTTTTTCAACCATGGCTTCGGGAGGTGGAGGTGGAGGCGGAGGAGGTGGCGCTTCTTCCTGTTTCAGGTTTTCAAATTTGACGCCAATCTCTTTTTCCTTTTCCCTGATCAGTCTTTCCTTATTGATATATGCATTGATCAAGGGATAGGCCACGACAACTCCTATAAGTACAAAACCAGCGATCATGGATATGATTACAAATTTCCTGTATTTTTTACGCAGGTAATATGAGCCATACTCCTTGTTCCTGTTTTTGAAAACCATATCCTCCAGCGATTCTACATGCTGTGTTTCAATTGCCATACACTATTTTTTTAACGTGTTAAACACAATATCTCTGCTTATTTTGGAGCGTTTTTCAACATTTCCACCTCTACCGGGGTCATATCGACTACGGCATAACTGGCAACGTTGCAGATGGCCATTTCATCGATGATGTCAACCATGTCCTTGTATTTTGCTTTTTCTGCAGCTTTGATAAGTACGATCGGTCCTTTCTGGTCTTCTTTCTTCATTTTCTTGATCGCATTATCGGCTGTAGTATCCGCCACAACCGTCTTTCCTGTTACACGCTTTTCGCGGTATTCCGCAATTTTGGTAAAGAGATCCTTGTTTTTGATCAACAGGAATTTTCTGATACCATCTTTGCTGAAGTCGGTTTTGATAAGCTGTGGAAGTTCGGCTGGTTTCTTGGGATCGGCAATGCCGATGTAATAGTACACCTTATGACCATCACCCAGCAAAATATTCAAGGTTCTGTTTTTCGGGATTTCCGGTCGGTTTTTATCATCGGGATTATCCGTTTTCTCGGGCATGGTGATGACCATGACCTTGGGTTTGCTAAAAGCCGTGGTGAGCATAAAGAAGGTTATCAGCAAGCACATCAAGTCGACCATCGGGGTCATGTCGATGCGGGTGCTGTGTTTCTTCGCCTGGCGTTTACCACCCTTTTTCCCTTTTTCTTCAACAATTATTTCACCCATACTGGTTTTATCTTTTAGGGATTAAAATCGCGTTG
>JBAXFM010000230.1:0-8491 GCA_037139855.1 Bacteroidota bacterium | reverse complement strand
ATACATGAAAGAGGCTGAATACAGTCTGTACCTGGTAAAATCAAACAGAACAGACCGGGGCACAAATCTGAATATCGTTATTCCGTCAGGAAAATCAAACACATTCACTACCGGAATTGATTATCAATATGGCAGTGTTGATGGCCAGGATATTTACTATACCTCGACTGACCTGATCAGCAATGCCGGGAAAATGGATACCTGGGCGGTTTTTCTCCAGGATGAGATCAGGCTGATGAATGAAAAACTTCAGCTCAACCTTGGGTTACGCTTGAATACCGCGATTTTCCACGATGGAAGTTTCAGGATCGACGACCCTTCCTATTCAATTCAGTATCTGGTTGACTACCAGGATAGTTTATTCCCCAGAAATCAGTGGTTCCAGATTGACCCTAAGATATCCCTGCAATACCGCTTTACCCCCCGCACAAGAATCTATTTTTCAGCTGCACAAGGCTTCAGAGCGCCAAACCTGGATGATCTTTGCAGGACCGGCAAAATACAAAACGGGTTTAAAATTGCAAATCCGGCGCTTAAGCCAGAAGTTCTCGACAACTTCGAAGTGGGTGCAGATGTAGTCATTTTCAAAAAACTTCATATTGCGCCCTCGCTGTATTACTCCATTGGCAGGAATTTTATGTATTACGTAAGTACCGGAGATTCTGTCAATATGGGCTACAAACGAACACCGGTTTTCATGAAACAGAATATCAGCCGGGTTGAAGTTACCGGGTTTGAATTAGATATGGACATTGATCCGTGGCCCTGGCTGTCGTTGTTTGCAAATTACACCTTTAATCATTCAGTTATCAGTAGTTTTCAATCCAATGATACCACGGTGGATAAGGATTTAAATGGCAAGTACCTCACGGATGTACCCATGCACAAAGCCTCGGCCGGGATCACGGTCAAAAACAAAATTGTAAACGTTAACCTTCTTTGGAAATATACCGGGGAGCGCTACATCAACGATGTTAACGAAACGGATCCTTATTTGCTGACTTCAAAGTATCCTGCATACCAAACCATTGGAGGCAGGCTCTGGCACACCTTTTTCGGGCGCCTGACCACAGGAATTAACATCGACAATATTTTTGATGAACGATTCATTGATGACCGGCTCCAGCAAAGTCCCGGCAGAATGATCACTCTTGAAATAACCGCAACTTTATAATTAACCAGATACAAAACTATTATGAAAAAACTCGCCGGCATGCTGCTATTAGCACTATTTTTGCCATCTGCTTACGCCCAGAAAACAGAAGATCAATTGAAAAACAAGACCAGTCTCAACACTGCCACACAGGTTATTCCGGATAAAGCCGACCGGAACAACAACTTCTACGACAACGAGGAAACCTACCTGCTTCCGGTAAATGATCTCTATATTGGCGGTGAGATTGAAAATCCCGGGATGGTCGACTTTTCAACACTCACCAAACGTTCGGTCATTGTAAAGGAAGCGTTGTTGAAAAATGATACCGGCAACCAGTTCGTCGGAGCCTACCGGTATGATGGATATTCCTTGTTCGATATACTGAAGGACCGGATATTGAAGAAAAAAAATGCGGCTGATTTTCGTCCGATCATTGATCTTTTTGTTGAAATTGAAAACAACAAGGGCGAAAAGGTTGTGTTAAGCTGGGGAGAGATCTATTACCCCAATGTTTTGCACAATACGATCATCGCCACCGAAGTAATGCGCATCGTTCCCAGCAAAACAAAAGATCTCTGGCCTTTGCCGTTGGAGAGCAAACTGGTTATCGGGCAGGATCTGATTTCAGAAAGAAACATTTCCAGTCCGGTAAAAATTACAGTAATATCCTATCCGCGAAACTATATTGTCAACCGCGAGATCAGTCCGCTTTTTTCGGAAAAAGTCAACATTTTTCTGGAGGAAGACCAGGTTGACAATTTTACCGCTTTGCCTCCCCCGTTTCAGACAGAGACCCTTCACACGATTTTCTATGGGAAAGGCCGGGGAATTCATAGTACACAGCCGTTTTCCGGAGTGTACCTCAAGGATTACCTGTCGGGAAAAACCAAATTTAACAAGAATAATCTGCAAACAGGATTGATTATTTGTGCCGGAATAGATGGTTACCGGTCAGTTTATTCCTATAGTGAAATCATGAACCGCAGCGACCAGGCAGAAGTGCTTATCGTACCCTGTGCAGATGAGAAAGATGGTGGCAAATTCCGCATCTTCCCCTCATGCGACTTTTTCTCCGACCGTGCGGTTAAAGCGCTTTCAGAAATTCGTATTGAAACAAGGTAAAAATGTCAGGGAATATCGGCCTGAAAACGAAATCCCAGACGTTTGCCGGTACTGATTGACATGGCATCGAGTGTTGTTTGCATTTCGGCAACTGTCACCTCCTTGATATTATCATAGGGTGGAGTGAGCAAGTCAAAATTCACGGTGTACAAAACGGCAGAATGAATGATTGTCTGAATGGCTTTTTGATCAAGCAGATTAGCGGCAAAGTTGTTATACAACAAACCGATCTCCCGTTTTCCTTCGGTAAAATAATGGTTTTCGCGATTCACAAAAATCCGCCCGATACAATATCCGATATCGTTGGTTCTGTTATATTTAAATGAGTCGGCCAAAAAATTGAATACATGGATGATTCCGCAATAGGACCGGCTTTTATCCTCCCGGATATAACTGCTTTTCATTACCAGATGATCACGCGGGATCTCAAAAACATTGGAATGCATGAAGAAAATCAGAATATCTGAGCCAAATTTGAGTTGAAACTCAAACACACTTCTGTCGTTGTATTCAAACAAAACAGGGTAAGGCGCTTTTTTCACTTTTTCTTTATTCGACTTCACAAATTCATCACATTCCTGCTTAAAATTGTTAAATCTGTCAAGTGTATTATGATAAACTGTCTGCTTCAGGCTGTTTTTTTCAATGATGGCCTTGATGATCGATTTTGAACTGGGAAGGGTTTGTAGCATGGTAAAAAGTGTTCTTTTCACACAAAAATATGAATAATATTGACTTCAAGATTAGCCTTTATTCGGGAAGAAAAATAAATGAAGGATTCTGAAACAATCGAATAAAGTATTATCTTTGTAAATTATTTGATCTTCATACATTTATCGTTGTGAAGTTATCATTTTACCCTTACAAAAAGCTTTCAGGTCTTTTGAAAATGCACGTCGGTAGTTCGATGATTTACTAAGTATAAACCCAAAATCCAATCAATTAAAACTTATGAGGAAATTTTTCTTGAGTTTAGTGTTACTGAGCTTCTGCTTCAATTATTCTTTTTCGCAGATTGATGTTTCAGGACCAATCGTACAATTGCCGGTGTATTTTGATGTTTCACCCCCACTCAGGGATATGGTGAAAATCATTCCACAAAAAGCGGAAACCTCCTGGAAGGATGGCATTGTGAAAAACAAATTCAATATTAAGCCAAAGCCACAGAGCAAAACACCCGGTGGATTAAACGATCCCAACCTCCAAACCCAGGACGGAATGATCCTGACAGATACCACCATCGTCAATTTTGACGGAAACACCAATACTGAGGGCTACTATCCTCCTGATACCCATGGAGATGTAGGACCGAATCATTATTTCCAGGTGGTAAACTGCCATTACTCCATTTACAGTAAAACCGGAACGTTGTTGATTGGACCGCTGGCCAACAGTTCTGTTTTCACCGGTTTACCCAATAATTCAAACGATGGTGATGCAGTGGTTTTATATGATGAACAGGCTGACCGCTGGTTATTTACACAATTTTCACTGCCAAATTATCCTGCCGGACCTTTTTACCAGATGATTGCAGTGTCAACAACAGGCGATCCAACCGGTACATGGAACCGCTACCAATATACCTTTACCAACATGCCCGATTATCCAAAATTCGGGGTTTGGGGAGATGGATATTATATGTCAATGCACATGTTTACCGCAACTGCAGGCAATTATGCAGGTATTGGCGCGGTTGCCTATAACCGTACTCAAATGTTGGCAGGAAGCCCGACTGCTGCCATGGTTATGTTTACGAAACCTGCATCAGACGAAGCGTATGGCTGGCTGCCTTCCGATTGTGACGGACCTTTTCCAACCGGGAACCCACCCAATTATTTTCTCTATTCCTTCGATGGTGCAAGCAACGATCATATTGGAATTTATGAATTTCATGTTGATTGGGTAAATACAGCCAATTCAACCTACACCAATTTCCTGTCACTGCCGGAGAATGCTTATACCATCAATATGACCGGTGTGACCCAGCCTGGAACAACTGTAAAGCTTGATGTGCTTAACGACCGTATGATGTACCGGCTCCAATACCGTTCATTTGCAGGATATTCCACCCTGGTTTGCAATCACACAGTTGATGTTACATCCACTATTGCAGGAATCCGCTGGCTGGAATTAAGAAAGACAACCGGTGCCTGGTCAATCTACCAGCAGGGAACCTATTCAATCGCCGATAACAACAGCCGCTGGATGGCCAGTATTGCCATGGATTCAAGCGGGAACATGGCCATGGGGTATTCAGTCTCCGGATCAAGTCTTTACCCATCCATCAGGTACACCGGACGTAAAAAGAATGATGCATTGAACCAGATGACTATTGCAGAAAGAGGAATCTATAATGGTGGTGGCTCGCAAACAGGTTCTGCAGCACGCTGGGGTGATTACAGTGCGTTGAGTTGTGATCCGATTGCAAAAGCCACCTACTGGTATACGACCGAGTATTTGGCCACAACTTCAGCCACCGGCTGGAAAACAAGGATCGCCTCCTTTAAATTTGCCAACAATCCTGTGGTGGTCACCAACGATGCTACCGCGATCAGTTGTACCGGAGCAACCCTCAATGGAAGTGTTAACCCCAATGGGTTAGCCACAACATACCATTTTGAGTGGGGAACAACAGTCAGTTACGGCAACAATACTGCTACAGTTTCTGCAGGCCTGGGTACTACCCCCATTGCTGTTTCAGCGCCGATCACCGGGCTCACCGGTGGCACGACATACCATTATCGTGTGGTTGCCATTAATAACGATGGAACCACCAGTGGCTCCGACATGACATTTGTACCCTGTGCTGCAGTAGTCACCACCACTGCAGCCTCAGCTATAAGCCAAACCACCGCCACTTCTGGTGGAAATGTAATCTCCGACGGAGGAGCCGCTGTTTCTGCACGGGGTGTTTGCTGGGGTACAACCGCAAACCCAACCATTGCAGGCAGCCATACAACCGACGCCTCCGGATTGGGGACTTTTACCAGTTCACTCACCGGACTCCTTGCCAATACCACCTACCATATCCGGGCTTACGCCACCAACACAACCGGAACCTCCTATGGCAGTGATCTTACATTCACCACCTTGTGTGGTATTTCGACCCTTCCCTTCAGTGAAGGTTTCACCAACACCACTATTCCTTCCTGCTGGTCACAGGTTGACAACCAGGGTAACGGACAAATCTGGCAGTTCGGAATCATTACCGGCCAAACCCCGGCCCCGGCCCTCAATGGAAATTATGCCTACCTGAACAGCCGGAATTACGGCACCGGTAATTCACAAAATGCAGATCTTGTCTCTCCCACAATTGACATTACGGGATTTTCCAACATTACGTTGAATTTCAATCACTATTTCAGATCTACCACAGGTACATCTGGCACTGTTTCCTACAGCACAGACAATGGCTCAACCTGGACATTGATTGCGACATTCACGGTAACTTCTGCAACAAATCCTGCTGTTTTCAGCCAGATCATTACTGCCCTTACAGGACAAACCCAGGTGAAATTCAAATGGAATTATACCGGAACTTATGGAAGGTACTGGGGAGTCGACGATGTAAGTGTAACAGGAACCGGTGGAGCCCCTACCCTTTCAGTTACACCGTCAAACCAAAATGTAACGGCCCCGGCCGGAACAACCCCGTTCACAGTCGCTTCGAACGCAGCCTGGACTGCCACAAGTAACCAAACATGGTGTACTGTAACGCCCTCTGGTACCGGAAGTGGCACCATTACCGCTACTTACACGCAGAATACGCTGTCAACCCCACGAATAGCCAATATCACAGTGACTGTGATTGGTCTTACTCCGATTGTTGTTACCGTAACCCAGGCAGGAGTTTCAGCTCCTACGCTTACTGTTGCTCCGCCAAACCAAAATGTCACAGCACCTGCAGGAACAACCCCATTTACGGTTACATCAAACTCTTCCTGGACTGTCACCAGTGACCAGACCTGGTGTACGGTTACACCTTCAGGAACCGGCAACGGTACAATAACAGCCACCTATACCCAGAATACGCTGACAACGCCACGCGTTGCCAATATCACCGTTACGGTCACCGGCCTTACACCAATAGTGGTAACTGTTACCCAGGCAGGTGCTGCACTGACACTTAATGTGACTCCTCCGAATCAGTCAGTTTCATCTGCACCCGGAGCAACCAACTTCAGCGTCACAACAAATGCGATTACTGCGTGGTCTGCAACAAGTGATCAAACATGGTGTACAGTAACCCCGACTGGTTCAGGGAATGGTACGATCACGGCAACCTATTCCCAAAATACGTTACTTTCGTCACGGGTAGCAAATATAACCGTCACGGTTGCGGGAGTTTCGCCTGTTGTGGTTACTGTTTCACAGGCTGGATCATCTCCAACCCTCTCAGTAACTCCACCAAATCAGAATGTCACTTCGCCGGCTGGTGTTACAACTTTCAATGTAACGTCCAATTCATCCTGGATTGTTTCAAGCGATCAGACATGGTGTACTGTTTCACCGTCAGGTACCGGAAATGGCACGATCACGGCAAATTATACCGAGAACACGTCGGTCACTACCAGGGTAGCCAACCTCACAGTTACTGTGGCAGGTTTATCCCCGGTTGTAGTAATGGTAACACAGTCAGGAACTACACCTACACTGATTGTAACGCCTTCGAACCAGAATGTGACCTCCCCTGCCGGTAATACCAGTTTTACCATCACTACCAATGCATCATGGACGGCAAGCAGCGACCAGGGATGGTGTTCGGTTACATCCGCAGGAACAGGCAATGGCACATTGATGGCAACATACCTGGAAAACGTTTCCATTACATCGCGTATTGCCAATATTACAGTGCTGGTTAATGGTCTTGGACCGGTTGTAGTAACAGTGACTCAGTCAGGCATTTCGCCTACCCTGATTGTAACCCCGGATCACCGTAATGTAACTGTTGCAGCAGGAACAACCAATTTCAGCGTTGCTTCCAACAGCAGTTGGACAGCCAGCTCAGATGGTTCCTGGTGTACTGTTACCCTTTCGGGAAGCGGGAACGGTACCATTGATGCCATTTACCAGGAAAACACCGGACTCAACTCTCGAACCGCCATTATCACAGTGAGCGTAGCCGGCATAACACCTGTTAACGTGACTGTTTTCCAGGAAGGTACTGTAGGAATGTCGGAAAGGGTCCAGAACAATATCATGCTCTTCCCGAATCCAAACAAGGGGAATTTTTCAATCAGCACGACAAATCATGATATTCTGACCATGGATGTGCAGGTGCTTACCTTGGATGGAAAGGTAATCAGCACCAGCAAATGTCAAGACAGGGACACCTACACGTTTGATCTTTCAGGTCAGCCAAAAGGAAATTACCTGGTTCGGATCATTACCACTGAAGGGACTTCCATCAGGAAAGTCATTATAGAATAAGTAGTTTAGCATCTCTTTCCATGTGAAGTGATTCATCCGGAATAAATAAAAAAGAGGACTTCCCACAAGGATGCCCTCTTTTTTATTTATAACTCAATCTATTCGGTTGGTTTTGCTAAATTTGCTTTAAGTTCGCTAAACACCAATTGCGATATGTTCATCGGGCATTACGGCGTTGCTTACATTGTCAGGAAAAAAGTTCCAGATATCCCTCTCTGCCTCTTATTCGCCTCAGTACAAATTTTAGATATCATTGCCTTTTCCCTGGTATTGCCTGGCATCGAGAAGGCTTCTTTTGTCCCCAATGATAATCCCTTTTTTAGGAACTATCTGGATTTGCCATATTCGCATTCACTAAGTGGTGCAGTGCTTGTATCAGCAAATGTTATTATTCTCTTCATGGCATTGGATAAGAACACGTGGGCCTGGATTTTAGGGCTATGTGTTCTGTCTCATTGGTTCATCGATCTGATCGTCCATACCCCTGACCTAAGTATTTTCTTCGGCAGAGTTAAAGTCGGCATGGGCCTTTGGCATTATCCGATTCTAACATATTTCATTGAAATCGGATTTGTTTTAACAGGGTGGATTTTCCTGAAAAAGAATATTTACTCCTATATATTATTGTTGTTAATGGTTGGTGCATTTACGGGGATGGTATTTGCTGAGGAACCCCCGATATTCCGAGAACATTATATTTTTCGGACCTCCATTATTTTGCTCATAAACCTGTTATTTATTTTTATCGCATATTTATGGGACAGGAAAAATTCCTCTTGATCC
>JBAXFM010000229.1:0-8536 GCA_037139855.1 Bacteroidota bacterium | reverse complement strand
CTTTTGCAGGCAGATCAAAGGCATAATTGACTGAGGTTCCGGCAAAGGATACCGGGGCTGCGATTACGGTCGGAAGACCGTTCCGGTGTTTCACCGTGATGTAATAGGTTCCTGAAAGGCCCGCAGGAATGAAGGCGGAGGCCTGCCCGGAGGTACTCAGAGCCACATCGGAAGCGGTGTAGAGGATGCTGGCATAATTGCCGGGCGCTGCATCATGGAGTTCCACCGCAATATGATCGGCCACGCCGGTTCCCCAATGCGGACCCGCCTGATCCCAGGCCGTTCTCATGACTCCTGATCCATTGTACAGCCCCTGAAGTTGCAGGGTAAGATTCAGGGTTTTCGTTGGTGCCGTCACCATTTCATAAGCGCCAATGGTTGTTGAAGCTCCTCTGGCATTGCCGGCAATATCATCATCCACGATGCCGGGACATGAAAGACCGGCGCCGATGGCGGGTGAAAGTACCTGAGGAATCAAGTTTGTGGCAGAGGTAAACAACGGATCTGCATTCAACGATTGGGCATCCTGGCCGGTATAGGTTCTCCAGGCGGCAAGATTCATGTTGTTCACCGGTGGCGCAACCGTGCCGTTCAGTCCGACATAATTGTTATCGTAGTTGCTGGTGAAATAAAGGTTGTTGTTGATGGAGGCGAATGGTGAAGGGGTTCCTTTGATGTACACCGAATATCCCCAGGAGGTTAGATTTGAGTTTGGCCATTCTCCCACACTGCTCTGCAGGATATTGTTTTTGAGTACAACTCCCGAAATTCCAGCCCCGATCTCCAGCGCTGTAAACCATTCGTTGTTGTAAAATACACCGTATGCGGGGTCCTTTGGCATATATACTGAGTTGTTATATATATTGATGCCCCCTGTTGCATTGCCAAACAGTTTGAGCCCGGCCGGAATGTTATTGTAGTCGCCTGTATTCGGACTGCTGCCCATGCCGGCCATGTGCAGGATAACATTGTTGCGAATCATCACATTCGGGTTATTGCTGAGTGATTTGAGGGTGATCCCGCTTGAACCTATATAACTTGCGCCATTGTATACTACATCGTGAATATTATTTTTCTCAATGGTGCTGTTGGTAACTCCTTCGGCATAGATTCCGATTGGGCTGATATTGCTGATCACGTTGAATACCTGATTTTTACTGATCACCAGGTTGTCCTGGTACTGGGCAATTATCCCGTTGTTGTAAAGAGAATTGGCCACAGTGGCGGATCCGATATTGTTTCCGGTGATGATATTGCCCGAACCAAGACCCCAGTAGGTTGAATTGAGATAAATGCCTGTCCACGCAGTGAAAATCGAATCATGCGAAATGGTGTTATTGTTGCCGGGACCCGAAAAGTAAATCCCGTAATTACTGGCATTACTGGGCTTGCCCGTGGCGATTGTACAACTGTCTATCAGGTTGTTGTTGCATCCTCCGCTCAGACCAATGGCAACAGAGGCATTTTGGTTGGTATTGATGATGGTAAGTTTGCCCTTGCCATTCAGTATCACGTTATCTGCGCCGTTGTATCGGATCAGCGTTCCGACGTACGAGCCCGATATTTTATGACTGAGGCCGCTGTTCTGAATGGTGAGATGGTAAACCGGGTTCTCTGTATTGATCTCATTCAGGGCGTTGGTTCCATCTTCGGTGGTGTTCCCCGCGATGTTAACGGTGAGGTTCCCACTCAGACTCTTGCTGTTGATGTCGGCAAAAAGACCATTGGCGCCGGTGAGGTTCGGATAATCTCCCGGGATATTCTTTACGCCGCTCAATGCACCAACAATGGTGTAGGACGAGGGGGATGAAGGAGCGGTGATGCAGGCCGGTGGGTTGATGGTAAACCCGGCAGCCCCGGTAACAGGCGTTGCACCAGGGTTTGGTGTTGGGGCATCATCCTGGCACACAAAATAATAACTTACCACATTCCCTGGTAAAACCCCGTTTCCGAAAGTGAAAAGGTAGGTGTTGCCGCTTGTCCAGATGCCGGTAACGACATTGTAGGGATTGTTGTTGATTTTCCAGTAAAGTCTTGGCAAGCCTGCGCCGGCAGTGGGAACACTGGAATAGAAATCCTTGATGGTGGTGGTCAGTGTGCGTGGAGTGAGCAAGTGGGTATTGTAAAACGGTGTATAGGTCACCACCGGCGGAGTCACATCACTTCCTGTTTCATAGGCCCCCATGGAGGTTGGCGCAAATCTCACCGCCCCGGTATAATCATCGGTGACCGATAGCGCAGGGCATTTGTCGAGTTCGACCGATCCCGGGTAGGGGATGAGGACTGTTGGTGAATTGAAATTGGGATCCGCGGAAATTGAATTGGCATCCTTGCCACATGCCGCCTGCCAGGAAACCAGGGTCGGTTGATCAACGCCGTTGTAAGAGGCAAGCATCCCTTCATAACCGTTAACCCTGTAGTCGTTGTAATCGAGGGTAAAAGTGGCAGCCGTTCCGGTGCAATACATGGCATAGGCTTTTGCATCGCCGGTTATGTTCTCCAGAGAGTTGGAAAAAATATTGTTTCTGACATCAATCTGGGCGGTTGACGAGCCGAGATAGAGCGCCGCACTCATATCGGCGGTGGCTCCTGAGCGGTTGATACTGCCGGCAAGGCAAATGCTGTTGTAATAAACTTTGAGATTTGTGGTATAACCCTGAATTTTCAAACCCGTAATTCCGTAGGAACCCAGATTGGCGGATCCGTCACCCGTGATGTCATACACCACATTGTTGGCAATGGTTACATTGCCGCCTGCACTGGCCAGGTCCACCACAATACCACTCCCGCCGTTGCCGTTCATCCCTTTGATGGAATGAATGTCATTTTTCGTAAACGACATGTTTTTAACTCCGGGACCGACATACAGCCCCCATGTGGAGGTGGCCGAAGAGACCACTCCCTTGACCACGTTGTTACTGAAAGTCCCGAGTACATTGGTTAAATATACCCCTGTATTTCCGAGGTAATAGTTCGGATCGTCAGATCCTATGGTGTTGTTCGTCACACTGAGATTATCCCCCGTGCCGGATGTGGTGGCTCCGATGTACAACCCAAAGGCGGCCCGGCTCATCTCATTGTTGTCAACGGTCAGGTTATCGATGTCTCCGCCGGTACTACCCACCGTTGAACCAGCCGACAGGGCATAGGTATAGGTGTTTCCGTTTCCGATAAGGCCAGCCCGAAGAATGCAGTTTTTGATGGTACAGAAGGTTGCCCCGGCCCCTGAACCCAGCGAAGCGATATTCACTGCGGCTGTCCAGTTGGCGGTACTGAGATTCTCAATGGCCAGATCCCTGGTGGATGTTCCGGCATTTGAACCGTTGATGATAAAGTAATCGGTTCCGTTCAGGTTGATGATGGAGGAGGCAGATGTTCCTGTGATCACCGGCGACATTCCTGTAGCAGGCTGTATGGTGACGGTATTTGTCGCAGAAACGAGCGGAATCACCCCGACGGTAATCGGGAAAACTTCGCCATTGGTAATGTTATATGGAACGACAGCGCTGTTTGTCAGGCTGAACACCACAGGAGTAAGGGTACCCCGATGATTGATATTGTTGATGGCATCGGTCAGGGTCACAAAGTTTGGAAAGGTGTTCCCTGTCCCAACCAGGTAAGTTCCAGTCATGGGGCCCAGGATCATCATGTTCCCGGGAGGATCTGTTACGTCGGGTACCCTTACGGTCCCGCCAATGGTGGCGCCGAGACATTGTGCATCAAGGATATGCCCGGTGGTAGCCGTCTGGATAATGTCGTACACCAGCCAGAAATAATTATCGCCCGGGGAAAGTGTCTGCGATCCGGCAACGGTAAAGTTGGCGAGGGTAGGGGATGCAGTACCAAAAAGGAGTCCGGGCCCGTAAAAGGAGGAGTTGCCGGTATAATAGATTTTTGAGGGTGTGGCATTGATGTCGGCGATGGCTGTCGTTCCCGAAGCATTGCAGGTGAACTGGGTCACATTGATGGCCGAAGGAGCTCCGGTAACCGTGATCTTCATCCGGATGATCGCCTGGTTTACCGTTCCGGCAAAGGTATTCCCGGTAACCTGGGTGGTTGTGAAGTTTTGAAAGCTCATCACGGATACCGGGGTGAAATTGCCTTCATCGGCGCCAACATCGGTAGCTGTTCCGGAACCTGCATAACCCGTTTCACCCCACCGGATATCGTTGTCATAATCGTTGGTGATGGCAATCGGAGTGGTTATTTTCAAACCTGAACTCTCCAGCATCGTAATAGCGGCAGGCACCAGATGAAAATTGTGGTTTGCCGCATCGACGAATGGCGGCATTTCCGAAAAAGAAGCCGTTTCCCTGGGTGTGACCCTTGCTTTGAAAAGGCTGATGGATTGGTCGGCGTTTGTGCCGTCGTAATAAATCAGGTTGTTGGGTCCGGGATTTCCGGCGTAATAACAGTTGTTGTTTGAAGTGGTTGCATAATTGGACATGGAGGAGGAACCACCACGCTGCAAAGCAACTGAGTAAGCAGGAGCGGTGAGACTAACCGGAACGGAATTATTTACTACTATATTGTTCTTCAGTTCAGTCGTGTAATTTTGGAAGAAACAAATGCCGGCAGTGCCGAAAGTGGAGGTTGAACTGCTCGAGGCATTCAGGTAAATGGTATTGTAAGCGAGACTTGCCGGGGATGGCGTGTTGAGGTATATGCCGTACACAGCAGTCACTCCGGTTGAAGCGGGCGCCTTTAGATCACTGATAAAGTTGTTGTGTATTAACACGTTATTCCCGTTATAAAAATAAAGGCCATAAACTTGTCCGGCAGAAGATAGCGAGGTCAGATCATAGATGTTGTTTTTATAAACCACCGGGGAGCTGCTCTGGTGATACATCCCGAAAACAGCGCCTCCGGCAGATGAAAAGGAATGGATGGTATTCCCGTAGGTTTGCCGCGTTCCCGTGGTGGTGTTGAGGTAATACCCATAAACCGCTCCTGTCGCATTATGGTTGAAGTTGTAAAATGAATTGTTGTAATAACTCTCCACCGTTGGCGAAGCAGTGTTATAATATCCGCAAAGATCATTGCTGCCGGATGTGATGGTGAGATCATGCACCGCATTGTCATGCATTACGGTGTTGCCTGTCCAGCTCCTGATCGCATATAAGTAACCTGTTCCGGTGGCATATAAATTATAGATGGTGTTGCTGTTAATGTTCACATTGGTGGCAGAGCCGGCATCCACGCCATAGAGGGATCCGGAAGTGGCCATGGTGATATCATGGATTATATTGTTATTCACATTGATGGTGCCAGGTCCGTTGCTGGTGATGGAGTTCTGAATGCAATAGAAGGATGCTGAGCTATTGTATGGATTGGAACAGTTTTGAATGGTGTTGTTGGTAATATTGAGCGTGTTGCCTGTTCCGCTACCACCGGATTGTGTGTAGATACAATATACCCCCACCGCGCTATTGATAGCTGCCAGATTGATGCTGATGGTATTGTTGCTAATCGTACTGTTGGCTTGCAACCCGCCGGTAAGACTAATTCCATAGAAACTGTTTGATGCTGTTGCGTTTACACTGCTGGTGATGTAGTTGTTCGAAATGAGCAGCGCATTCTGGTTGGTGGCGCCGATGCCATAGCATTTGAATGCTCCTCCATAATTGGTGATGTTGTTGGCCCCGGAAACCCCGATCTCGTTGCCCTGGTCATAAAGGGTGTAAGGGGAGGGAGCAATGTACCCATTCAGGTAGATCCCGTTGTTGACATTGGAAATATTGTTGCTGTAAAACCGGCAGTTGTTGCACGCATCAGTCGTCGCCGTGATGGCGAGCGCATTGGTATTGGTCGCGATATGATTGCCGGAGTATATCCCATATGAATTTGAATTGGCTTGTGACAAAGAAATACTGCAATTCCGGATGGTCACATTCTGGCATCCGTCGAACGGGGCCGTACTGTTCCTTTTCACCAGCCCATATCCCCAGTCAATGCTATTGTCGGTCGCAGTGATATCGATTCCATCGAAAGTTACAAAATCGCTTCCGGCAATGATGATGGCGCCATCGGTGGCGCTGTTCCATACCCCATTGCTCGCGAACAGTTTTGGATTTGTTGTTTCCCCGGGCACTTTCTGGAAAACGATTGGGGCCGAGGCCGATGAAGTATTGGTGGTGAGGGTTAAATTGGCATTTACGTTTTCTGTATAGCCTGAGGCAATATTGAAAGTTACACCCGGCGAGGTTGTGCCCAGTGTGTTCAACAGTGAAATCGCAGAAGCAAGGGTGGCATAATCACCCGGGATTGTTTTCGTTCCTGTGATGGGTTGTCCTTGTAAAAAATTTACAATGATGGTCATTAAAGTGATTGCAATAATTCGTTTCATTCTCCGGTTGGTTTTGGTTAAACAAATTGACGTAATAATAACATGGCAAAAGTACCCTATGGAAAATCAGGAGACTATCAGTCATGTGTCAAAAATTGAAAGTCATGTGTCATTTAGGATGATTTGCAGGGAGGGGATCAATCATTATCGCCCGGAAAGAGATAATTAAAAACGATTGTAAATAGTGTCAAATTAATTACCATCTTTGCACACTCAACACTTAATCACTTAATCACTTAAACTTTACACTTAAACTATATGGCTTTACTAAACCTCATTGAAAAAGACCAGGCCACCGGACGGGTAGGCGAAATTTACGAATCCATGATCGGCGCCATGGGATTTATTCCAAATGCATTTAAAGTATTCAGTCCTAGCGCCCATGTACTTGATGTGCAATTTGGAAACCTGGGATACTACATGCGACACAAAACCCTCAGCGGCAAATTACTTGCTTTCATCCGTTTGCTTGTTTCGGAGCAGGAGCAATGTCTGTATTGTGTGGGCATGAATTCGGGAATCCTTTTACAATATGGCGTTTTACCCGACATGATTACCGAAATAAAGTTGGATCCCGCCAAGGCCCCGCTCGAAGAAAAAGAGCTGGCCATGCTGCTCTTCGTGCTTAAGGTTGTGAAAAACTCCAATTCCATTGAAGCGGGTGATGTTGACAAACTCAGAACACTGGGCTGGAATGATACCGAAATTCTGGAAGCTACCTACCACGGAGCCACCCAGGTAGGCGTTGACAAGATTTTCAATGCCTTTAAAATTACACCGGATATGTAGGGATCAAAAGGAATTCCTGGGGGATGAAGGGAATTTGAGATTTCGGATTTCAGATTAAATTCTTTGCTACCTCTCCAACCATAAATGTTCAATAGAGATATGAATTTGGTGTTGTATTTGTAAACCCGAAGCCCCGAATGGGGCGTCATATATCAACGATGGGTGTAGCCCATCGTGTAGTGTCCTGAGCATACTTAAAAGCCCTGAAAGGGCGTAATTAATCCTGAAATATTACGCCCTTTCAGGGCTTAATATTTTTGTTCACCTACCGCACAGGGCTGCACCCTGTGTTAATAGATTGCGCCCTTTCAGGGCTGTAAATAGAGCAATTTGTCCAGAAATTCCTGTTTAAGGATTTATGGTGCTAAAGCCTCTGTTTCATAATATTATCCACTAAGAGTCAGCTGAAGCTGACTGCAATAAATAGGTTATGATTCTATCAGCTAAAATCCGATTGAATGATTGTCACTCCAACCTTTTCCGAGCATATTTGTTTTATCATGCACCCGGCAACTACAGAAACCTGAACCCCGCGATACTTCTTCAACCCGCCAACCATCAGCGGGTTGAGCGCTTTCATGACAGCAATCCCAATCTTTTCGCCCGATCTGAACTCTCTCCGTTCACCAAGTAAAAAGGAAGGTTGAAGGATAGAAAGAGCTGTAAACGGAATCTTTTTCAGATCCCGTTCCATTTCACCTTTGGTGCGAAGATAGAAGTTTGAGGATTCTGCATTGGCGCCGATGGAGGAAACAACGGCAAACCGGCTCACGCCTGCGTTGTGACATCCCTGGGCGAACCAAACCACATAATCGTGGTCGATGACATACTGTTTTTCCTTGCTTCCGGCCGTTTTAAGGGTCGTTCCCAGGCAACAGTAACCATCATCGGCTTTAATTCCTGCCAACGCCGCCGGCAGTTGTGCGAAATCGATCACTTGCTGCTCCAATTTTTCATGCGTCATTTCCAGTGGCTTTCTAACCATGGCTATGACCTTTGCATAAGCAGGATCGGACAAGAGTTGGTTTAGGAGTTGTTCTCCTACCAGGCCTGTGGCCCCGGAGATCATGGCTGTCTTTTTTTGGTTTACTATCATGGGTGTTGGTCTATGTCCCCAGCCTGGAGGCTGGGGTTGTTGGTGTCTATGAGCATCCTGGCCGCGATCCCCGCCCAGATATAGGTCTTGTTCCATCCCGCCTGGTGATCGTCGGCGCTGTAAAATTCCCAGAAAACATGATCCGCCTTCAAATGGAAAATCATATTATCAAGTACACGGTCAGCTAGTTGTTTGGCTGCATTTTCGTAGCCGTAGTCGCGCAATCCGCGGTACAGCACATACTCCCATTGCACCCACACCGGGCCATTCCAATAACCGATCGGACAATAATAATCGCTGGCCGC
>JBAXFM010000228.1:0-8550 GCA_037139855.1 Bacteroidota bacterium | reverse complement strand
CCACCGGCCAGCTTGATCAGGAATCGATGTTTTACCTTCGCCAGCGGGGCATCGGTGAGGAAACAGCCCGCATGTTGCTGATGTTTGCCTTTGCCGAAGAGATTGTTGCAAAAATTGCCATTCCGCAACTGCGTCAGCGCATTGAGGACATGGTTAAAAAACGGTTGCAGGGTGAACTGCAGATCTGTGAACAGTGTGTACTGCACTGCAGCACCCCGGAACATCCGGTGGAATTTGAGATAGATTTGAGCAAAATATAAAGAAATTACGAATTACGAATTACGAATTACGATTGATTGAGCGACTACTCTTGTTGGGAAAATTAATATTTACTGTCTTTGCGTTCTCTGCGCAGACCTTTGCGGCTCTCTGCGGTTTAATTTTTATCGCAGGAAACAAGGAGTAAGCAAAAATGAACCTGGATATCACAAAACATCAATCATTTCTGAAATGAATTCCCCGGAAAATACTTACAAACAACGCATCGGGGAATATTCCGGAGAAATCAACCACCTTCGAAAACCACTTGTCTGGATTCCCTGGTTGAGGCTGTTACTCTTTATATTGACTGGTTTTTCAACTTTTTATGCAGTTAAATTTCCGGGTGCGCTTTTTGTTGTTGCGGCTATTCTTTCATTTGCCGGTTTTATTGCCGCAGGATGGTACGACTATAAACTCAAAAAGAAAATTAAAGGTTTCGAGCACCTGATCCGGATCAATCATCAGGAACAGTTGGCCATTGAAGGAAACTATTCAGGATTTGATCCCGGGAACGGATTTATCAACCAGGATCATCCCTATACCCATGATCTGGATATTTTTGGCACAGGATCTTTATTCCAGTATGTGAACCGTACCTCCACCATTTTTGGCAAAGAAAGGCTGGCAGATTATTTCAACCATGCATTTCAGTGCCGGGATAAAATTTTAGAGCGGCAGCATGCAATTTCTGAACTTTCAGCCAATATTGAGTTCCGGCAGAATCTCCAATTGATTTTTATTGATCATGAAACCTCGAAAAATGACCTTGATGCGTTGAATGGATGGTTAAAGGGAGATGAAGGCTTGAAACGGATCAGAACCATCAAAGTAATATCATTCATCCTTCCCTTGATTACGATTACCACAATCATATTATCCATCAATAGTATATTGCCATACCAGATCCCTATTTTGATGGTACTATTCCAAATGATGATCGTGTTTGCTTTTGGGCGCAAAACCATGCAGGTGCACCAAGCGGTTACATCACAGGTTGATATATTGCGGAAATATGCCATGGCATTATCCCTGGTCGAAGATGTTGCTTTTACCTCTGACTACAATAAGGAATTGCAAAAAGATCTCAGGCCTGCTACTTATGAAAAACCCGGCAAGGTAATCAGGCAGTTGTCAAAGCTGTTGAACATGATGGATTCAAACCTCAACCTTTTGGTATCGGTGATCATGAACGGATTGGTCATGTTTAATATCCATGTGCTGATGGCGGTGGAACAGTGGCGGTTAAAGCACCGCAGCCAGGTACCGGTTTGGTTTGAGGTGATTGCAGAAATTGACGCCCTTTCGAGCCTTGGAAATTTTGCTTTCAACAACCCTCGGTATATTTACCCGTTGCCTGTCACGGATGGTTTTCAATTCATCGCTGAACAGATCGGACATCCGCTTATTCCGGGGCAGGCATGCATCACCAACGATATCGAAATTCGGGGATGGAACCAGTTTCGAATCATCACGGGAGCAAACATGTCGGGGAAAAGCACTTTTTTGCGAACCATTGGCGCCAACCTGCTGCTGGCCATGATGGGCGCACCGGTTTTTGCCACAAAGCTAACGTTTTACCCCATTGAAATTCATAGCAGCATTCGCACCAATGATTCGCTGACCAAACGGGAGTCGTACTTTTATGCAGAACTGAAAAGGCTGAAAGAGATCATTATGGGATTGGAAAGCGGCCAGCAGAAGCTTATTTTGCTTGATGAAATTCTCAAGGGAACTAATTCTTCCGACAAACAAACCGGATCAATTGCCCTGATCAAACAACTGATGAAATACAAACTTGCCGGGTTGTTTGCCACCCATGATCTGGCTTTGGGCGATCTGATCAAACATTATCCTGACAATATCCGGAACCTCTGTTTTGAAATACACATCGCCGGCGATAAAATGGAGATCGATTACAAGCTTTCCCATGGCGTTTGCCGGAATCTGAATGCCTCCTTCCTGATGAAAAACATGGGGATCATTCTGGATGAAGATCCCCATGTACAATGAATGATGAATATTTATTGCCGTCAGCTTCAGCTGACGGCTAAAATGGGGTTATTTTTTATTCACAACCTCCGGTTTTCCAAACCCGATCTTTTCCAGCGGTTCCAGTTGGGTTTTGGCATCTCCTGCAATCACATAGTACATCTTCAATGGGTCGATATATTTTTGTGCCAGGGATTTGAGCTGGTCGAGGGTCATGGTTTGGATGATGGTTTGTTCGCCTTTCACATAATCAACAGGAAGTTTGTACATGCTGATGTCGCTGAGCATCCCCACTTTTGCATCGAGGGTCTCAAATTGCCGGGCATAACCCCTGATCAGGGAATTACGCGTAAAATCAAGGTCTTCGGATTTGATATCTTTTCCGTACTTTCCCATCAGATCTTTGAAAATTTCAACAGACTCCTCTGTTGCAGATGAACGAACATTGGCACTGGCCATGAACGTGCCAGGGACGATCCCTCCTGAAAAACCGGTGCGGGCGCCATAGGTGAATCCTTTTTCTTCGCGCAATACCATGTTCACATTGCCATTGAACGATCCGCCCAGCTTGTAATTCATTACCGTTACTGGGAAAAAGTCCTTGTCCTGACGTGCCAGACCGAGGCATCCGATATTGATGACCGATTGCTTTGCTCCCGGAACATCGACGAGGAAAATTTTAGATTGTTGTAATGGAGCGGGGAGCGGATATGTCGGAAAGACAACCTCTTTTGCCTTCCACGAATCAGCCAGTGATTTCAAAGAAGCAATTACCTTATCTTTTGTTGTGTTTCCGGCAATCAGGAATGAAGCGACGGATGGCGAAAAGGCCTTGGCATAATAAGCTTTCAGGTCATCAAGAGTAATGGAGGCAACGGATACTTCTGTTCCCATGCGGTCGGTGGCAAGAATATGGTCTTTGCCGTAAATCAATTCATTGAACTCATTTCTGGCAAGCGTCGCCGGATTGGCTTTCTGACGTTTGATGGAGTTAAGCAAACGGGTTTTCGCCATGGCAAACTCCGATTCATCCCATCTGGGTTCTGTAAGAATCTCTTTTGCCAATGAAAGGACCTGGTCATAGTTTCTTGCCAGGGTGTTAGCTGACAGTGTAATCGAATTATTTGAAGCATAAATATTGATAGAAGCGCCAAGTTTGTCAATTTCTTCCTCAAGCGCCAATGGCGTTTTATTTTTAGTGCCCTCCATCATTAACACACATACAAGGTTGGCAACACCAGGTTTTTGGATCGGATCCAGGAAATGCCCTCCTTTCAACTCGATCGAAAATTGAACCAGCGGCAGTTCATTTTGCTCAATGCCGAAAACCTGCATGCCATTGGAAAGTTTGGAGCTCCAAACAAGCGGCAGGTTAAGTGACGGGTCAGGTCCATCGGATGGCATCACAGAACGGTCAATCAGGGTTTTGGTTTTGATGATCGTCTCCTCTCCTTGATCCTTCTGTTCTACCTGTGTGGCATCGGCAATACTCTCTTCCTTCACAGCCGCTTTTTCTGATCCTTCCACAATAAGATTCAACTGGCCCTTAGGAACAAAACTGGTAACCAGAAATGGTTTGTCCTTGATATATTTGCCATAAACCCGAAGGATATCTGATTTGGTGACCGCTTTTACCTTCTCAATATCAATTTTGTAATAGGCAGGGTCGCCCTTGTCTTCGTTGTAGGAAGCCAGTTGGAATGATTTTCCGAGGATGCTGCTGATTCCATTGTAGAAATCAGTCTCCTGACTTGCTTTGATGCGTTCCACGTCTTCATCTGTAAATCCCTCCTTTTCAAACAGGGCCAGGGCTTCAAAAACACTCTTTTCGATATCGTTGAGGTTTACCCCTTCGTTGGCAGTGGCGCTGATAACAAAAGTGCCGGCGATTTCCTGTGATCCGCTGCGGGCACTTTGACTTGAGGAGAGTTTTTTCTCCTTTTCCAGGATTTTATACAGGGGCGCTTTCTTTCCGCGCGACAACAATTGCCCGAGATAATCCAGCGCATATGAATCATCCTGGTAGGCTTCAACCGTTGGCCAGATCATTCTGATCTGCGCAGCTTTTGCGAAGTTGTCTTCATGATATACTTTTTTGATTTTTTCAAGGGTAACCGGTATTGGTTTCGGATCAGACACAGCCTTTCCGGGTTTTATTTCGCCAAAATATTTCTCAATCAGTTTTTTAGCCGTTTTGACATCAAAATCTCCGGCCAGCACCAGGGTTGCATTGTTGGGAATGTAATATTTTTCGTGAAAGGCTTTTACATCGGCAACGGTAGCATTTTTCAGGTCATCCATCTCGCCAATGACTGTCCAGCTGTAAGGATGTCCCTTGGGATAAAGGTTTGTTGCCACAACCCAGCTTGTAAACCCATAGGGCTGATTGTCGTAGGACTGCCGTTTTTCATTCTGAACAACATTTTGCTGGTTGGTGAAGGCTTTTTCTGTCACGGTGTTGATCATATAACCCATTCGGTCTGATTCCATCCAGAGGATCTTTTCCAGGGCATTTTTCGGAACGACTTCATAGTACGTTGTTGCATCATTGCCGGTACCACCGTTCAAGGTTCCGCCGGCACTCTGAATGATCTTAAAAAATTGGTCTTCCGGAACATTCTCCGACCGCTGGAACATCATGTGTTCAAAAAGATGGGCAAAGCCGGTTCTGCCTTCAACCTCACGGTTTGATCCAACATGGAAACGGATGGCAAGCGCTACGATAGGGTCGGAGCGGTCGACGTGCAGAATAACATCCAAACCATTCGGCAGGGTGTATTTTTCAAATTCAATTTTTAATTCGGTCTTTTGCTGGCCAACAGCCAACTGGACAAGACCTGCAAGAACAAACAGCAGAACGAAAAGTTTTTTCATAATGAAGGGCAGTTTTTTTAGGGGTTAATTTGGCTATAAAGCTACGACTTTTTTCCTAACCCCATGCACCATACCACACGCTTCAACGTGGGGTTAGAAGTACTATCTCTATCTTTCGTACTTTTGCAGTATAATCCAAAAGCATGAACCTGAATTTAGAGCAAATAAGAGCTGATTTTCCTATTCTTCAGCAACAAATATACAAGCGCCCATTGATCTATTTCGACAATGCGGCTTCAACCCAGAAACCACGCCAGGTCATCGATGCCATCCGGCATTATTACGAACATGACAACTGCAACATCCACCGTGGTGTGCATTACCTGAGTGTGAAAGCGACGGAAGCATATGAGGAGGCACGGAAGGAAATCCGGCAGTTCATCAATGCGAAAAACACTCATGAAATCATCTTCACCAAAGGTGCAACAGAATCTTTGAACCTGGTGGCTTCCTCTTTTGGGAAACGCTACCTACAGCCTGGTGATGAGGTAATCACTACCATCATGGAGCACCATTCCAACTTTGTCCCCTGGCAACAGCTGTGCCTGGAACGGGGGGCTGTATTGCGGGTATTGGGAATCAATGAACAAGGCGAACTTGATCTGGAGGAGTTGAAAAGATTGCTGAACGGGAAAACCCGTTTGGTTGCTTTGACCCATGTTTCAAATGTGTTGGGAACCATCAATCCGGTGAAGGAGATCATCGCCCTGGCTCACCAGCTTGACATTCCTGTGTTGCTCGATGGGGCGCAGGGAGTTTCGCACTTGCCGGTTGATGTGCAGGAACTTGATTGCGATTTCTATTGCTTCTCCGGGCATAAAATGTATGCACCGATGGGAACAGGGGTGATGTATGGAAAAGAAAAATATCTTGAAGAGATGCCGCCATATCAGATGGGTGGCGAAATGATCAAAGATGTCTTTCTTGATCATACTACCTTCAATGAGCTGCCTTTTAAATTTGAAGCAGGAACTCCGAACGTAGAGGGGGTCATGGGACTTCGGGCTGCAATAGCCTATCTACAGCAACTTGGTATGGAGAACATTGCTGCTTATGAGGACCATTTGTTGAAATACGCAACCGAAAAATTGGCGGAGATCGGGGGAATTAAATTTTATGGTACATCACTGCACAAGGCCAGCCTTATCTCCTTTCTCATCGGCAATATTCATCCCTACGATGCAGGAATGATCATCGACAAAATGGGCATCGCGGTTCGAACCGGTCATCATTGCGCCATGCCGCTGATGGATTTTCTGAAGATCCCCGGAACGGTGCGTGCCTCTTTTGCGTTTTACAATACCACGGAAGAGATTGATCAGTTGATGTCAGCCATTTACAAAACGAAGGAGATGCTCGGTTAAACTATCCGATTGAGCCGGCTATCTGATTCCGGTTTTGGTGGTTGCTTTTCCCTTGATTTTGATATAATCCTAACCCGGATTCACCTCAATGCCCCTTTCCGTCATCTGGAAGGTATTCGCTTTCGACCCATTGATCATATAGCAACCAAAAGGATTGAGATCTTGAATTTGCGGATCAAAATGGATATATTTTCCACGCGGAACACGGATGATCAGGTCAATGATTTGCCCTCGCCAGCATTCCTCCTTCGGAAGTCTTAAAAATGGGCTGATTCTCAGGGTGGACCCTGAGGTTGCCGACTGGAACCGGATCCCGGTAAGATGCTGATGAGCTTCAAACCGCGATTTCCCCCGGGCCAGGCTGACCTGCGAAATGGAGAAGAGGCTGTCATCAGATTCTTCAATCCTGATGTTGGGGATCACATAAAGTTCTCTTTCTTCGGTTATGATTGTTGTTAAGTCTCCCATGAGAATGAATTTCTCGTTCCGGAGGTACTTCAGGCCGGGATCATCAGCCATCAGCATAACATTGAGGGTGTCTGCCATGGGTTTCTCCAATGCGATTTCAATTTGCTTTTCTTCTTCGACTTTATACAGGTTGTAAACCCTTAAACCGCTCCATGCCAGGAAGAAAAGACCAACTACCCATATGTTAAACATGGTGAGGCCGAGATGCCTGATACGTTCGAACCGGAAGACCATCCGCAATCCGTTATAAAAGAGCATAAACAGTGGAATCCCCAGAACAATGATCAAAATAATCTGAAGATAAACCACGGGCATGCTACATCCAACAAGAAGTCTGGCAAGTGAAGGAAAGGAGAGGACCGTAAAATCATTGTCGGTAAATATGCCGCCAGTCCATCCAAGGGTATAGGCAAGAAGCCCGACTAACAACCCCAAGCCGATGAATATCAGGATGATGCCGACTAAAATAACCAAACCTTTTCCGAAGAAAGTCAGGACTTCAAAAATGCCTTTCCCGATCACTTCGAAAAATGAACGTGACGCTGTTCCGGCTTGTCGGATTGTAGCGGCCGACTCGCTTGCCATGTGACCAATCCTTCCGCTAAGTTCAGAAACCTCATCTCGCATTGATCGCTCAATGTTGGAGATATTGATTTTTTTACCGTGCATCTCAAGCCTGTCAGTGGTGGTTTGTGCTTCCGGGATCACAAACCAGAGTACGAGGTAAAGCAGGATCCCTGAACCGCCGGCAGCGACAAAAATCAGGAAGATCAGTCTTACCCATACCGGATCAAGGTGAAAATAGGCGGCGATGCCCGAACATACACCGGCGATGATTTTTTCATCGGGATTTCTGAAAAAGCGTTTATCCCCTTTCTCGCCGGATGGGGAATTCTGCTGATTTTCTGAACGTTCATCCTGATCAATTTCGACTGGTTGTCCCATGATGGCAACTACCTCATGCACATCTTCCAGTGTGATCACCTGCTTTGTTTCCGACCGTTTATCATTCAGGATCTCAGCGATTCGTGATTCAATGTCATTCAGTATATCCTGGGAACCCTCCTGTTTGGAAAAATATTTTTTCAGGTTTTCAAGATAATGGTTCAACGAAAGGTAAGCATCGTCATCAATGTGGAACACGAGGCCACCCAGGTTAATTGTCAGTGTTTTTTTCATGGATTTGGTATGTTGATAAAAAGTATGTGCTAACTGAAATTTTATTATTTCACTCCGTCGGGGCCTCGCATCCCGTCAGGGTCGGATGCAATTATTTTGTCGACGGAGGCAATCAGATCCACCCAGTCGGATTTCAACTCCGACAATGCAGTCAGTCCCAGGGGAGTAATCTGGTGATATTTTCGCGGAGGCCCTGTTTTCGATTCCTCCCACCGGTATATGGTAAGGCCATCATTTTTCAATCTTGTCAGTAAAGGATATAAAGTTCCTTCTACCACTATGAGTCGGGCCTCCTTTAACTTCGTGATGATGTCGGAAGCATATGCGTCCTGCTTTGCGATAATCGCCAGGATACAGAGCTCAAGAACTCCTTTTCGCATCTGGGCATTTTGATTTTCTGTATTCATGCGGCAAA
>JBAXFM010000227.1:0-8575 GCA_037139855.1 Bacteroidota bacterium | reverse complement strand
GAAAAGTTCGCGTTTTCCCGGATCAGGTGTTGATAGCTGGTGGGGGCCAGTAAGGGTATTCCGGCCCCATCGGGGTTGGATGATCGTTTGATTCAAACTGGTCAACAATTGTTTTTAACGTTGCATTTTAGGGTTATGGTTTCACAGGGTCGATTTGCAGCAAAAATACGACCCCATCCGGGGTCGATAAACCGTGGCGTTATCCCCTTGTTTCTACCGATATCGCGCTCCGCCGGAGCGCTCCGATACAATGTTATTGTGCAAATTTGTGAAACAAAGGTCCGGCTGTTAAAGGTTTAAGAGGACATTGAGTTCATCTTTAAGCTTAGGAAGGTCATTACAGATACTTTGCCAAACTATGCTGAGCGTTTGAGTTTGATTTTCTTTGCAAACCCAGGTAGCCGAAGTATATTTGTAATTTACTGAATATGACCCCTCCCCGTCCCTCCCCTTGAAGGGGAGGGAGACTTTGTACCAGAATTGACATGCAATATAGTCATCATCAGAAAAAAACATGTTCAATAATACAAAAGATTTGATAATCAACGAATAACCTCCCCCTCCCCTCCAAGGGGAGGGCCGGGGAGAGGTCTTGCTCCAAGGGGAGGGCCGGGGAGAGGTCAAAACTTATACACTGAAAAACTTCGAATCAAGAAAGTTCGTGGTATAAAATAGCACCAGGATGCAATAAACAGGAACGATCCATCTCAGGTACTTTTCCCTGTCACCAAAGACAGGCAGATAAAATACTCCTAAAAACAGGAATGGCAGCAATGGCGTTAAATACCTTCCCTGGAACCCGAAAATATAATTTGCACCAACAGGGGAAATGATAAAAAGCCCGGCTGCGATAAGGGCAAAAAAGTTCAGAATGGCAAATCCTGAAAAAATAGTCCTGAATTTTAAAGAAAGAACCGCTGCAGGCTTCTCGAATAAAACGACGCACATATATGCCAGTAATTGAACAGCAACAATCCAGTCTGGCAACAGGGTGTAGCTGTATCCGAAACGGCCGATGCTGCCCGCCATCCAGGTTTTCCCCTGAGCGAATATATTCTGAAGTACGAGTGAAACGGCATGCAGAGGATCATGTAAATGATGTTTTATGTTCAGATCGAGGTTGAACGCAAAGTCTGTTTGAAATTTACCCCCTGGCAAATGTAATGTACCCAGGTAGGAATTCCATAGATACAAGGGTAAAAATGAAGCGATCACCAGGAGCAGGACAGCCAGTGAGTAAACTTTCCAGGATTCGAATTTACTGAAGGGGATGGCGAAAAGAGTGAAATACAGCAGGAAATAACCATCCTTCGAAAACCTGCTGCCAAGGGCAACCAGGGAAAAAACCAGAACTTGTTTTATTGTTATCCGGGTTTCCTGGTAATAGTATTGAATGACCAGTGAAAATAGTAAAAACAGGAATGCGAAATTAAGGGTGTCGTATGAAACACTGGCGCCCTGGTACAACGCCATGGGGCTCAGGGCCACAACCATCAGCAGGGGTTTGAAATGGGGGATGTGTTTAATGGCGATGAAAAGGATGGCCAGGTAGGCCAGCAATGAGCCGATGCGCCCCCACCATCCAAGCCACACAGGGCTGCTTTTAAATACAGCTCCAATCTTTATCATAATGGCAGCAGGAATGTATGGAAACGGGAAGATCCCTGCGTTCGGGTTTTCGCAAAAAATTATTTCTTTTTGTTTTAGAGGCTGATCCTCCATGCTGCTTAATTTTTGTTTCGAAAGCTGGCCTCCATCCCTGAACGGGATTCCCTGAAAACTTCTGACTGTTTCCTGAAGATTTGCCGGCATCGGAACGCCGACTTTTCCATTTTCGGTCTGGGGAGAGAAGTACCCCTGCGACAGTGCATATGCATTGTAAAAATGCCTGTCTTCATCGTTTGTTTGCCAGGGGGGATTGACAAAAACAAACTTCAACCCGAAAAATAAACCGATCAGCAGGAACAGAAAATGATATTGAAGAAATGAATATTTCCTGGCAGTTTTTAACTTTTTTTCATGGCCGGGTCCTGAACGCTGTTTTTTTATATCTGGAGTGTTTCTTGTCATAGGCTGTCATTATAAATAGGCAGTAGTTTGAATTTGAAGGATATGCCGGTCTTCAGGCTGTCAATCAGCGGGCACTTAATGCGGTGACCAGGTTGTTTATATTCGTATTGTCACTCTTTATCTTCTGTGCCTCAGTTGCATAAAAAAGCGCTTTATCTTTCATCCCTTTTGCATAATAAATGAAAGCCAGTAAAGATAAAACATCAAAGTCGTTTTTAACTCTTGAATTAAAACGTTCCAGGTAAAAAGCACTGGAGTCGCGCTGATTATAATTATAATAAGTGAAGCCTTTGATCTTCTCAAGGATGTTGTTCTCGAAATTAGCCGTGATGGCGCCATTGATCACCTTGATGGCACTGTCGAGGTTGTGAATGCTCCGTACCTTCTGATCAACTGCATAGCAGAGGTGATCTGCCGCCTGGAATTCAACGCTGTTTACGATGCCTCCCGCACCCAGTTCTATTGCTTTTTTTTCGGCGTAAATGCACGAATCCCAGTTGCTGTTTACCAGGTAATAGTGCCCGAGCAGGTACCACACCCGTGCATGATAAGGATGTAATTTATTCTGCTGCCGCAGGATCATCCCGCCACGATCCATCAGGCCCTGCTTAACAATGGGTTCTTTCGTATTAGCGGCACTGTCTACCAGGCTGATGCCCCGGTACCAGTCGTCAATGACGCCTGGCTTATAGATTTCGGTCCAGATGAAAAATACCAGAATGATTCCTGATAAAGGTATTCCGAAAAGAATAACCCGCTTTGCCATGGAGGGATTGTACAAATTCTTCTCCTTCGTTGGTGTCTCCTGAATGCTTGTTTGCTTTTGCCTGACCGTTTTTCCCATAAATCTATAATAGTATAAAATTAACTTGATCCATAATATATGTACAGGCAGATTAGAAGGAAGATGCCAAAATCATCATCTTCCCTGGAGTGCAATATTTTCGCGTTTCGCTTTTACCTTTCCCCATGATGGGCAAAAATAATGATAAATTTCCCTCTTACACCAATCCGGGTTTTGTTTTATAATGCCAAAGACCCATTTTTAAATAATAATATTGATCAGGCACAATCATACCAGTTCCAATCAGGAAACCTTCATCTGTTTGTCAATGACCCTTCCCCGAGCCCCTCTGGTTCCGAGCCTTCTCCGTGGACCTATGCGTGATTTTATTTCATTGAGAACCACAGAGAAACTGCACAGAGAGCCACAGAGAGAATTTTCATGAATAATTCAGGCTAAGACCGATTTAAAAAATAATTTGGTTCTTACGCACGCAATGAACAAACAAATGAAAGTGATATTGACATCCTGGTTGTCTTTGAACCGGGTACGCCAAATCTGTATGATATTGAACTTGAGTTAAAAAATTAATTGATTGAGCACAATTGTACCAGTAAATTAAAATGAGTCGTAGACTCATCATGTTTATAGCGGGTGAAATGATTCTCAATGCCTGGCGTGCCGATAGGAACGCAATATTATTCCTTTGATATTCATCTCATCTGGCATAATACCATTTGGATCTTTGTTGCGTACCTGACGGCACGCAGTGGATTGAACTACGACCCTGATTGCTATAAATATTTGGTGCCTATGGCACATTTCCTAAACCTTGAATTTTATTGGTATGATTGCGATCAATCAAAAAAATTATCTTAAAACACAATTAAAAAGAGAAGTTGATATTTGCTCAAAAAACCGGATCAAACCGGTTTTTAAGCCTCTTGTATTAAAGGAGGCGATTTATGCTTAATAAAGACTATTATCTGCTGCTCTCGATGACCGAGACCATTGAAAAAGCGCTCCGACGGAGCGCGATGCCGGTAGAAACAAGGGTGACAATGCAGTTTATCGACCCCGGACGGGGTCGTATTTTTGGAGCGAAACGGCCAATTGAAACCATTACCCGTACAATGCATCGTTAAAAACCATTTTTGGTCCGTTCGTATAAATAACGTAATGGTTCGGGGATTAAGCGTGTGCTAAAAGTTTTTGAAGATTACGGCATTCCCCGGCCTGATTTTCGTGTTATGGAAAGTGGATTCCGGGTCATTGTATTCACTTCGGCATATTCGGAAGTTAGTATCAAAGGACCCGACCATGTTCCTGATAATGTCCCCAAGGTCACCGATAAGGTCACCGATAAGGTCACCGATTATTTAACAGAGAATCAGATGCAAATTATCCGGCTGATGCAACAGAATGTATCTATTACAACAAAAGAATTAGCAGATAAAATAAAAATATCACAACGAAAAATAAAAGAAAACATAAGCAAATTGAAAGACAGAGGGTTGATAAAGCGCAAAGGGAGTGCAAAAGGGGGAAATTGGGAGATCATAGTGTGATTAATTTGGGAAGGAAATGGCAATGGTAACAAAATATCAGGCCGAAGTTGTAAGTGTTGTGAACGCAGCCGCAGATATTTTTAAGGTGGAAATGAAATCACACAGCGGACCGTTTAAGTATCAGCCAGGCCAGTTTTTGCACCTTGCGTTAACCAATGCTTTCCCGATCATCGGGCTTATTTCATGCAAGGTAGTATTCAATGATGGGCAAAAATAATGATAAATTTCCCTTTCCCACCAATCCGGGTTCTGTTTAAAACTGGTAAAAATCCCCTTTTTAAAAAATAATTGTAACTTCGTTGAACGAAAAGCAAATCAGGCGTTGAAGAAATAGCGTTATTATTTTAAAAATCCAATAGTTAATGAAGGTAGTAATTTTAGCAGGAGGTCTTGGAACCAGGTTAAGTGAAGAAACCGATCTGAAACCTAAACCCATGGTGGAGATTGGCGGAAAGCCAATTTTATGGCATATCATGAAGATGTACTCCCATTTCGGGTTTAATGAATTCATCATTTGCTGTGGATACAAGGGATATCTGATTAAAGAGTACTTCGCAAATTATTTTCTTCACCAGGCGGATGTGACCATCGATTTGAGAACAAATGAAATGGATATTCATTCTTCGCATGCCGAGCCATGGAAAATTACACTGGTCGACACGGGGTTGAATACCATGACCGGTGGCAGGATAAAACGTGTGGAAAAATATGTTGGCAATGAAACATTTATGCTGACATACGGCGATGGGGTCAGCAATGTCAATATTCAGCAGTTGATGAATTTTCATCAGGGACACGGGAAACTGGTTACACTAACTGCGGTGCAGCCCACCGGTAAATTCGGATCGGTGGTTATCAACGACAACGTTATTGAATCTTTCCAGGAAAAACCCAAAGGGGATGGCGCCTGGGTAAATGGCGGTTTTTTTGTCCTCTCGCCAAAAGTGTTCGGATATATCGAAAATGACGATCAGGAAGTATGGGAAAGACAACCATTGGAAAAACTGGTGGGTGAAAAACAGTTGATGGCGTTTCAGCATGACGGGTTCTGGAAACCCATGGACACCCTTCGTGACAGGATTGAACTGGAGAACATGTGGAATAGTGGTAACTGTGCCTGGAAACTATGGGAATGAACACCTTTGACACCAATTTCTGGAATCACCGAAGGGTCCTGATTACCGGCCATACCGGGTTCAAAGGATCGTGGTTGTCGTTGCTCCTCCATCACCTGGGTGCGGAGGTGCATGGATATGCACTTGACCCTCCTACCGAACCAAGTCTTTATGTTCAGGGCAATATTGAGCAGTTGGTGAATTCTACCATTGCCGATATCAGGGATTATGAAAAATTACTCGCCGTATGCCGGAAGGTGAATCCTGAAATTGTGATTCACATGGCAGCACAGCCCCTGGTAATGGAGTCCTACAGGAATCCCCGGGAAACCTATGAAATAAATGTCATGGGAACGGTAAACCTCCTCGAGGCTTTGAGAAACATCAGTGGGGTGAAGGCCGTGTTGAATGTTACCACCGATAAATGCTATGAAAACAAAGAGTGGATTTGGGGCTACCGCGAAAATGAACCGATGGGGGGGTATGATCCATATTCCAACAGTAAGGGATGTTCGGAATTGGTAACTTCTGCCTTCCGAAATTCCTATTTTAACCCGAACGATTATCTAAAACATGGAGTTGCCCTGGCCTCGGCACGTGCAGGTAATGTGATTGGTGGCGGTGATTGGGCTGCAGACAGGCTCATTCCCGATTTTCTCCGGTCGATTATCAAGGGAGAAAAACTGCTGATCAGGAGTCCCCAAGCCATCAGGCCATGGCAACATGTGCTGGAACCACTTTCGGGGTATTTGCTGCTGTGTGAAAAATTATTCAAAGAAGGCCCCGGGTTTGCAGAACCATGGAATTTCGGCCCGGATGAAAACGATGCGAAAGATGTAGCATGGATTACACGGCATCTTTGCAGCCTCTGGGGGAATGAAGCAAAGTGGGAGATTGATGCACATCCCATGCCGCATGAAGCGACCTGTTTGAGACTCGATTGTTCCAAAGCGAAACAACGGTTGCAATGGGTTCCTTCGTGGGATATTGAAACCAGCTTAAAGAGCATTGTGAATTGGACGAAAGGTTACATCGCGGGAGAAGATGTGCGCGCGCTGTGCCTCGATCAGATTGGAAAGTATTTTATGAGCGAAAAAGCATGAATGAAACAGACCAGCTCCGAAAGGACATTATTGATAAAACAATTCAATATTATCAGGTAAAATTTGCCCAACAGGAATTTATTCCCGGAGTCAGCAGGGTAAATTATGCCGGACGGGTATTTGACGAAAAAGAATTAACCAATGCAGTTGAGGCGTCACTCGACTTCTGGCTTACAGAGGGCAGATTCTCTGAACAGTTTGCAGAGAAAATTGCCGACTTCCTGGGGGTGGATAATGTGTTGTTGACAAATTCAGGCTCATCAGCCAACCTGCTTGCCTTTGCTGCACTTACCTCTGAAAAGCTCGGGGACAAACGGCTGATGCCCGGAGACGAAGTAATATCAGTTGCTGCCGGATTCCCGGCCACGGTGACCCCGATCATTCAATACGGGCTGGTTCCGGTCTTTGTTGATGTGACCATTCCTACATTCAACATTGATGTTCAGATGCTGAAAGAGGCCATCACTGCCAAAACCAAATGCATCTTTATTGCCCACACGCTGGGGAACCCGTTTGATCTGGAAACAGTAATGGAACTGGCGGAAAAGCACAATCTGTGGGTCATTGAGGACAATTGCGATGCCTTTGGCAGCAAATACCAAGGCCGGTATACAGGCACCTTTGGGCATCTCTCTACCATCTCTTTTTATCCGGCACATCATATAACCACCGGAGAAGGCGGTGCGATCATCACCAATGATCCCCTGCTTGCACAACTGGTGCGTGCTTTTCGCGATTGGGGCCGCGATTGCTATTGCGCGGGAGGAGAAAACAACACCTGCGGCAAGCGCTTCTCTCAGCAATTCGGAGACCTCCCCCATGGGTACGATCACAAGTATGTGTATTCTGAGATTGGCTATAACCTCAAGATGACCGACATACAGGCCGCCATCGGATCAGCACAAATGGACAAGTTGGCCATGTTTTGCGACAAAAGAAGGGAACATTTCAACATCTACGCTGAAATTTTCGGAAAATACCCGGAATATTTTATCCTTCCTGAGGCCACCGCCGGTTCAGACCCTGCCTGGTTCAGCTATATTGTTACCCTAAAGCCAGGTTGTCCTTTCACCAGGGGGGACATTACCACCTTCTTTAACGAGCATTTAATTGAGACCAGAAATTTATTTGCCGGGAATATTGTGAAACAACCCGGGTTTATGAACAGACCGTACCGAATCGCCGGCCATCTTGACAATACAGACTACATCATGAACAACACCTTTTTCCTGGGAACCTATCCGGGTTTGACAAAGGATATGTTAACATACATTGAAGAAACACTCCGCTCGTTTATGGAAGGCAGAAAATTATAAATGACTGGCAGTAGATAAAAATGGATTTCAGCATCATGCAGATGAAAGAAAATCAACATACTGAATTCAAAATTAACTGGAAAGATGATTTCCTGAAAAACGTATGTGCTTTTGCAAATGCTCAGGGAGGCATCCTCTACATCGGAATCAATGATCAAGGGGAAGCCGTCGGAGTAAAAGACATTTCACGATTGCTCGAAACTTTGCCAAATATGATCAACCAGAAAATCGGAATCATTCCGGTCATAGAAGTTGAACATATTACAGAGAATCATATTGTTAAAATAATTATCCAGGCATCATCCGTCCCCATTTCATACCAGGGCCGGTATTATTTACGAAGTGGCAGCATAGTGATCGAATTGAAGGGAAGGGAATTAGGGGACTTTTTGCTTCGAAAAAGCGGGACAACATGGGATTCATTGGGAACTCAGGAGCATTGGGAGTTCGAGCCTGATCCGGCAACTGTTGAACTATTCAAAAAATTGTCTTTTGACAGATTGCCTTTCGCCAAAGATGAAAGTGATGTGCATATCCTCATTAAAAAGTTAAATTTATTGACAGCCTCATTATTGCCAACACAAGCAGCCTTTTTGTTGTTTGATAAAAATCCTCAGCG
>JBAXFM010000226.1:0-8625 GCA_037139855.1 Bacteroidota bacterium | reverse complement strand
AATTTCCTTTCCATTTCTGAAGTGGGTCACTTTCAGATTTTCAGCCATGTACACCATGGCCCCGAGTGCAATGGTATGATAAACATTGCCGTCAACATCAACAACGGTGTCTCGTAAACGCGAAAATGAAGTCAGCCGCCGGCCCGTCATCGATGGATCGTAGGTTAAGCAACGCCGGGTGAGTTTGTTCATGTTCTTTTCAAACTGCTGCTGACTTCCATTAACGTTAACCTTTGTCCTGATGGGGCTGATGGCAGCGCCGATCACTGCGCCAATTGTCCCGGTCATTATTGATAACACAATCGAAGATACACCTTTTGCTGCTCCCTCTTGTTTGTCATTACCTCCCGGAGTTGTGGCAGTCAGTCCGACCAATCCTCCCAATACAATCCCAGATAAACTGCCGAATAAAATCCCCCTGCCAACGGCGTTGTTTCTCCTGACCGAGATTGCCTGAATATCCTTGACATCCAGTTTTGTGAGGTTGTATTTTCCTTTGAAGTAATCGGTTTTTTCGTATGAACCCGACAACACGATGGACGAATCCCTCACTTCATACAAAGCCCCCTTCACTTTCTTTGCATCTCGCTGAACGGTAACCCAGGTTCTATAGAGTTTCTTCGGGCCTGGAAGTGTAGACTGTGCATGAATTACAGCAAGATTTGACAAAACCAAAATCGAAATTAACCAGATTTTTTTCATAATGGGGCTCTATTTGTTATCTCTGATACACCTCACCGACAATCCGGAACTTTTAGGCGCTCCGGTGAACATGACCCCGAAAGTCTTATTGTTCAGGTAAAAGCTTTGAGCGCTGTTGGCATCCATTCCAGTCGATGACCACCACTGTGCAACCGGGCCGTTTGTAGAAAAACTTTCTTCCAGCCGGCGCCCGGCGGACTCTTCACCCCCCAGGGAGTTGAACAGGGAGGTCCATTCGGTAAGCGAAGGAACATGCCAGCCTTCCGGACAAAGTTTGCGGTCGTCGTTCACCACAAACCAACGGTAACGATTTCCATTGTTGTAATAATCGCTGGTGTAATTCGATATTTTTGATCCGTCGCGATAGCGGGTTACCCGCAGGTTCTCTCCCATCCACACCTGCCCGCCCAGCACAAGGGTTTTATAAACGTTGCCATCAATGTCAACAACCGTATCCCTGAATTTTGACAGGCTTTTTCCATGGAATAATTCAGGATATGAGTTGGTTTTTAACGCATATTCATTCAGCTTGATTTTCTTCCGGTCATATTTATCCTGACTTCCCCCGATGGGAATTTTCAACTTCGGACTTACCATACCGCCCACCCCAAAACCGATGCCTGTTGAAACAATGAATGGAAGAACCCCAAGTATCGCCCCACCAAAAGCAAACCCGATCGGATTCATCGTTTCCTTGAGATGGTCAATATAAACAGCGGAAATAATCCCGCCAACAATCATTCCCGATAAACCGCCCACCAGGATTGAAAATCCAGCTCCCTGTCTCCTTACCCTGATTTCCCTGATATGCCTGATATCTATCTTTGTTACATCAAAATTTCCGTTTGTATAATTTTCCCGCCAGGGCGAATTAGATACCAGTACCGACGAATCTTTTATTTCATAAAGGATTCCCGATATTCCCCTTTCGCCTTTCTCCGGAATAATCCAGGTATGATAAAATTTATTCAGCACGAGCGAATCTTTTTGTGCCTGTGATGGCTGCCAGAGGCACAGGATGAAAATTGCGATAGTTACAGTTGTTTTCATGATGGGGATGTTTCTGCCGGTAAAATTACTTTCCACCACTCCTTTTTCCATACGGATTTCAACCACATAAATTCTGGCTTTTGCAAGAATCCATAAATAACCCGGCCATCACGAAACCCTTTTCGCATTTTATCCCATTTTCAAGCGCCCTGCTTCATTTTTTATTGATTTCTGCAAAATATTTATTCAGATTTTGCAAAAAATCCCAAATAAAAACGGATTGGAGTTTTTCCTCTCCAAAGGTTCCCTTATCTTTGGTGTATCAGAAGTGATAACATGGCTGTTCAATCGTTGCCTTTTTTTTATTATTCACGGTTGCTGCGTTTAGTGGTTGCTGTTGCATTTATTTTAATGCTGATTACCTCCTGCGAACCACTTGCCACCGATTTTGACGACACCGGAGAGGCATCCTATTATACGGCAGGAATCCTGGTGGCTGTACCCGACACCTTTACCGCTGTGCGCGTGATGACCTGGAATATCCGTTTCGGCGCCGCTCGGCTCGACTGGTTTGGCGATGCCTGCGGCGACCGGGTTATCCTGTCGGAAGAAGAGGTTTACAGCGCCTTACAGACCATTGCCGATAAAATAAACCAGGTAAAACCCGACATCCTGCTGCTTCAGGAGGTCGATATAAATTCAAAGAGATCGGGTTATATCAATCAGTTGCAATGGCTTCTTGACCATACCTATTTCAATTATGCGGTTTGCGGTTCGCAATGGAAGGCGCAGTTTATCCCCAGTGATGGCCTTGGCCGGATGGATGAAGAAAATGTGATTTTCTCCCGTTGGAAAATAAGCGACGCCCAGCGAATCCAGCTTGCCTTACGCAACGACCAGGACAAACTGACCCGTTACTTTTATGAACGATGCTGCATGGTGACCGGTCGCATCGAAATTCCGCATGTGAACAACCTCTATGCGGTAAATATCCATGTTTCGGCCTTTGCAACCGACGATACCAAAAAAACGCAGATCATCCAACTCAAGGATGAACTGGACAAAATCAATGGCAATGGCGGATATTTTGTGGCTGGCGGCGACCTCAACACCCTTCCTCCGGGTTCCGATACCACCGATTATTGCATCCAGGATATGTGTTCCTGGGAATCGTATCACAGCGCCGGCGCTGATCCGATGCATAAGGAAGGAAGCAACTATGAACCGGAGAAACATTGGCTGGATACACTGTATGCCGCCTATCAGTGCGCGGTTCCCACACCTGTTTATATAAACAACCAGTTTAAGTATTTTACCCATACCACCCGGGGAACGCATTTTTGGGATCGTACCCTCGATTATCTGTTTACCAACAACCAATGGATTGACAATTCTGTGGTCACCCACCAGGATGCCACCAAAGAATCGGATCATGCCCCTGTTAGTGCACGTCTAATGCTACCCAAATAACCCGTCAGAAATGAAAAAACTGCTCCTTTGTCTGACCGGCATGCTGATGTACACGACCTTGTTTTCACAGGATACACTGACAAAACATTATTGGACCGACGGAACAGCCTGCAACATTCCCAAACACCGGTGGGAACTGGGCCTTTTTACGACATCAAGATATGGCATCACCGACAAACTCGAACTTTCTGCCCATCCGCTGATGTTCTTGATCATGCCACAGGTGAAAATTAAGGTGGGATGGGGAGAATATTCCGGTTTTCGTCTGGCGACAGAACATGGCATCTTTTATCCTACCCAGTTTATGCGACTGGTTGCCACCAAAGGAACCGGCGGACTCATCTCCCCTGAATTCACCATTCCGCAGATGTTTGCCATCTCCAACAGGTTTCTGGTCTCTTACAAGCCATTTAAAAAGGCTATCCTCACTGTCCATGCCGGAATCGCCTTCGCGGTTAAATTTGGCCCGCTGGATGCGCGAACCACCATTGACCTGCCAATCATCTATCCCCGGCTCGCCGTGTTTTACAATGAACCTGAATTCGATATGGGCATCGATTTTCGCGGAAAATTCGTTCCCAGGTTCGGCTGGCTGTTCAACGTGGAAAATTTCCTGGTGTGCGGCACAGCGCATAATTATTTCATGGAAAACAAGGGCGTGCTTGCCTATACTTCAAAAAAAGAGACGCTACGCATCGAAGCCGGATACAAACTCTGTTTCGGAAAATATCCCGCCGGACCTCAGTGGCATCTGCTGCCGGTAGTCGATTTGATTTTCGGGATCGGGCGGTAAGCCTTCACTTGATATTCAACACCAACGCTGACATGCAACCGGATACAATCAAAGAATTATGCTGAACATCAAGAAAATATGGACACAACTGACAGAAAGCAATAAAGCGGTTCCCGGCGTTGCATCCACCGAACATGTCCCTGCCAACCTGAAAGGGGTAAAGATGGGCGGGAATGACCTGCTTGGGGTAGATTTGCGTGGGGCAGACCTGAGCAAAGCTCATTTGTTCGAAATTAACCTGAGCGGAGCAAACCTGAGCGGAGCAAACCTGAGCAATGCATACATCACCTGTGGGGATCTGCGGGGTGCGGATTTATCCGGAGCCAACCTGAGAGGAGCCAGCCTTTGGGGAGCTAAGTTAAATGACGCCAACCTCACAGGAGCCGACCTTAGAAAAGCCAACCTTACTTATGCTGATCTTAGCAATGTCGATCTTACCTGTGCCAACTACACCGGAGCGATCGGGCTCAATCAATGTGAGTGATTATATCATTTAGGTTTTTTGGCAAAGAGCATAAACCGGTTTCCCATGCGCATTTCGTAGTTTTTCCGGGTTTCCGACTCTTTGCTTTTGTCTGAAATAAATATGGTTGTCTTTCCACCATCAAGAATTACGGGATATTTACCAATCAGGGAGCCTGTGAGTAGTTTTGAATCGGGAATTTTTAAACGATTGTGTTCCTGCATCATCCTGTATTCCAACGTGTCTTTTTTCATTATCCGCTTATTTGTTTACCGCGAACCCGCAAATTTTACGGGTTTTGTGTAAGATACGGATAATTCTGATGATCTGGCCTGGTTAGTTTATTTTTCCGGTTCAAAAACACTCGTTCCGCGGATCATTTTACCGCTGCCTTTCGCAATTCATAGCGCAACCTGATTTCCCGTTCCCGGCTTTTATCGGTGATATATACGATCGTTCGGCCATCATCCAGAATGACGGGGAATTTTTCTGCCACTGAACCGGCCGAAAGTTTGATACTGGGAACAGGAATGCGATGATGCGACATTTCCATCCGGTTGTCAACAGCATCATTTGTTGCGATATGTCGGTTGTTTCTCATAGCCCATGAATTTTAGATATTGCCGTTAAATTTATGGTCATTTTGCCTTATTCCGATCGGAGTGGATTCTTTTTACGAACAAAAGTATGTTCAAAAGTATTTTCAGATTTTTTTAAATACTGACAGGTATAAACACTGACAGGTCTTTCAGACGCTGTCAGGTTAAGCGGTTATCAAATCTGTCAGGGTCTTTTAGATCTGACAGTGTCTGAACAAGTTGTTCCTGGTTTATGCAAAATAGATACACCGTCATTATTTCCTGATCTGAAAAATCGGGGCAACTATTCTTACTGAATCGTTCACAAGAAAATTTAGTTCTTTTTCATATGAATCTGAGACGTAAAAGAAAATTTTAACTAATTTAGGACTCTTAACCATAGAAATCACATATGTAATAAGATGTCACTTCAACCAGTTTCTACTTCGATAAAAGTCAATGAGGTATCGGGTCAGGTTATTAATCGTTTAATTAAAATCGCAAAATGAACTTTGAACCACAAAAATTTTTTATAGGGTTGATGGATTTTTTCACGATCCTGTTGCCGGGTGCGCTTGCATCATTTTTGTTGATGGATTGTGCGCCGGTAATAATTGACGCGAAGAAGTATAGTGCTTTATCTGTAGAGGCAAAATGGATGGTCTTTTTTGTGAGCAGTTATTTTTTAGGCCATTTCATTTTTCTTATAGGAGCCATTCTGATGGATGAACATGTCTATGACAATTTGATGAAATTCCCGTTAAAGAAACAGGTTAATCGTCTTGCCAAAGGGGGACTCCTTTCTCCTAAATGGATGAGATCTCTTGCTGGTATTTTAATCAAGCCCCATACAGATGAGCCGCGTTACAGGGCAATACAAATTAAGGAGCATTATCTTGAATCACTCAATTCTTCATCAGCTATGAATGCTTTTCAATGGTGCAAAGCCCGGCTTACTGATGAAAACCCCGAAGCAATGGCGATTGTTCAGCGCTTTGAAGCCGACTCTAAATTTTTCAGAAGCCTTACTGTAATCTTAACCATTTTCCTTTTCGTTGCCTTATGTGAGATTAAACTACTTACAGCGCTGATTACCCTTCTTCTTATTGTGTTAGCGCTCTGGAGATATATTGACCAGCGCTTAAAATCCGTAACCCAGGCTTACTGGTACATAATAACCATGGAAGCAAAAAAAACCGATGCTTCAGAGGTATTAGCGTCTCCGAATATTGGTGTTCCTACACATGCAGGAGGTGTAGTTTACAAAAAGGAAAACGGGACCATGAAATTTCTTTTTGTACGAGCATCTAAAAGCCCTTTTGACTGGGTATTGCCCAAAGGGCATATTGAACCGGAAGAAACCTGGGAGCAAACAGCAGTTCGTGAGGTAAGAGAGGAGACGGGTATTTGGGCTTGTTTTAAAGCAAAATTGAATCATACAGAATATTCGGTTGCCGAGAAAACTCTTTTTGTCCAATTCTACCTGATGAAATTTCTTGAGGAAGGAAAAGTCACTGAACAAAGGGAAACGATGTGGCTTGATATAAACGAGGCAATTGATAAGGCTTCTCAGGATGAAACAAAAGATATTCTTAGAGATGTAAAAGATAAATGGATGCTTGAAATTTTGAATAATGAAGATTTGCTAAATTCTTTAAAATAACCACGTAATAGTAGCGGATTTACATGTTCAGGCAATTATCGGGATTAAATACAATGTGAGTGGACAGATACTCGATGCCACAGGAAAAATTCTTATGGAAATAAAAGCCCTGGCTTTGGATAAAGACCACCACCAGACTATTCTTCAATTCCATAAATTTCCGCTGCATTTTTAAACATTATTCTTTCCGCTATCTCCAAAGAATCTCCCTCCGAAATCCAATGATCCTTCATTAAATCAGACAGAGAATGTGCTATTCCTTTTCTCGCAAGTATTGAATGACCAATTAAGTTTTCTATGTACAAATCATCTCCGCCGAATGCTAACAGCTTATTGACGGGAGCTGTCACAATATACTTTTTCAGAAAGTCAATGGATGCAATTGGGTTTATTGACCAGGACCCGCACATATCGATATAAGCATTTTTATAATGTTTCGCCAGGGATATCATTGGTTCATAGTAGGGGTAGGAGATATGAAAAAAAATAAATCTGGAATCGGGACTTAACCGGCAAAGATTTGCGCAATCAGCAGGGTTATGCATTACATTTTCCAAATTCATCATATTATTCATGGCCTGGTATCCTGTATGCAATTTAATTGGCAATCCTTTCTGTGTTGCCAAATCAACCACATACCAAAAAATGTAATCCTGAATTTGCTTTTCCTCCAAATCCGACAATTTTATTCCTGATAATTTATCTTGAAATAATGGTTCTGCTTTTTCAAGATCTGTTTTTTCAAAATCAAGACGTCTGAAATATGCATTGCCGATTTTAACGCCAGCAGCCGGATTTGAGTATTTATCGAACCACCAGTCAATGATGTGTAACCAATCATGTAAATCAGAAACTTTTGGAAGAATACTTTCATTATATCGTTCGACATTTATTCTGATCATGCCAAGTGCATCAATGTCCTGATATAAAATCTCCGGCAACTCCGTTTCTTTAAATGGTCGACCGGGAGGGTTTACGATGCAGCTTTTAACATTTGCTTTTTTTAGTGTCTCTTTATAAAATCCTTTTTTCTTGTATGCCTGATATTTTTCTTCCAGTTCCGGAATGTTTTCCTGTGCTAATTGTGGAAAATTATATAGCTCCTTTATAGTGTTTTGAATCACCTGTCCATGTCCTGTATGCTTAACTTTTTGCCAATAAGGCTCTATTATTTTCCATTTATCAACCGGAGGTATATCAGAGGATGTAAATGAATCAACATCGCTTTTTGGCATCCCGGCTGATACAAAATCAAATTTCGAATAGAGACCAAAAATAGTAGTCCAATCGTCACACGGTATGAATGGTTTTAAGCAATTTAATCGCTCCGTTTCGTCTATAAAATGTTCATGCGTATCAATAAACGGAGTCTCTTGAATCTTTTCGGATATTCTTTCAAAATGGTTATTCATTTTAAATTGTCGTTAGTTGTAAATACGATCATACACCCTGACGTTAAAATTTGATGCGTTCGAAGAAATTGAAAATAAAAAGTTTTAGGCAAACTGTGAGAGGCTTTCCCTGCCGGCGATGCCGGCGGGGCAGCCTACTCGATTATGGGCTTTTATATGTTTCTATATTCAATTTATAATTCCTTGAATAAACCAAGGCGGAAAAATCTTCACACCTTGGTAGAATTAAAGTCACATAGCATTCTTATAAATCTGAATGATATCTTCTTTGGTTGCTATTCTTGGATTAGTTAATCCACAAGCATCTTTAAGTGCATTATCAGCAAGGGTCGAAAAATCTTCTTCCTTTACTCCAAGTGCTTTTAATCCGGCAGGAATTCCAACATCTTTTGATAATCTTTTAATGCTTTCAATTGCCAAATCAGCAGCTTCAATAACCGATAGCTCATTAATGTTTTCCCCCATTGCAATAGCAATATCGGCAAAGCGCTCAACACATGCAATCATATTGAAACATTCTACATGTGGCAAAAGAATTGCATTACATACACCGT
>JBAXFM010000225.1:0-8646 GCA_037139855.1 Bacteroidota bacterium | reverse complement strand
GGGGAAGTGGTTCATCCCAGCGGAATCCCGAGAGCAGGGCATAGATTGTTTGCGCGTTGAACGGATCAGCGGCCACTTTTGTTACCCAGCGGTTGGGCAACCCTGCCGAAATATCCTGCCATGTTTGTCCATCATTGGTGGAAATATGAACTTTCCCGTCCCCCGTACCGGCAACCACGATGGAAGGGTTCAGGTTCGAAACAGCAAGGGTGGTTATTGTATAAAAATACTGATTGATGCCTGCGGTGAGATCCGTACTGATGGCTTGCCATGAATTGCCTTTATCGGTGGATTTCCACACCCGGTACGTTCCGAAATAGAGAATCGAAGGATCGACCGGATGCATGAGCAACGGTGCCGACCAGTTCACCCGGTCTCCCGACATCGGTCCGGCGATGTAATTCATCGTTGGGCCACCATCATCGGACCTGTAAAGGTTTCCCCACTGATATTCGGCGTAGATGGTGTTGGGATCGGTATAATCAACCAGCGTGTACATCCCGTCGCCACCCAGGATGGGCTCCCAGTCGCTGGTGCCGCCTGTTTGGGTGCGGATGGTGTTGTTGTCCTGGGTGCCCCCATAGATGCGTTCAGGGTTTTGGTAGTCGATGTCGATGGCATAAAACTGCGTCAGGGGCAGGTTGTTGATTTTCGACCAGTTGTTTCCGTTGTTCTCGCTGACATACAGCCCTCCATCGTTTCCCTCGATAATCCGGTTATGCGTTTCGTCAAAAAGCATGGCATGGTGATCTACATGGATGTCCCAGGAGGAGAGGTCGGTCCAGCTGTTGCCGCCATTATCTGTGCGGAAGATCGAGACACCCATCACGAAAACCCGGTTGGGATTAACCGGATCAACCCTTATTTGCCCGAAGTACCATCCGAAGTTGCTGCTCATGTTGTTTAAGGCTCCATCGTTGGTACGAGTCCAGGTTTGGCCTGCGTCGGCCGACTTATACACGCCAACCTCGTTGTTGGGCAGGTCATAAAAGGCATACAGGATGTCGGGGTTCGATTTGGCGATGGAGAGACCAATCCGGCCTACATTACTTCCGGTAGGAACGCCATTGGTCATTTCATTCCAGGTGGTGCCGCCATCGGTGCTTTTCCATATCCCTGATGTTTCGCCAAACGACTGCCGGGTGGTCAATCCCCGGATTCGTTCCCACATGGCGGCATAGAGGATTTGCGGGTTGGTGGGATGCTGCACCAGGTCGATGGCCGCAGTCGAATCTGTGAGGTAAAAAACCCGCTGCCAGGTTTGCCCGCCATCCTCACTGCGATAAACGCCGCGTTCATCATTGGAAGTGAACAAATTGCCGCAGGCTGCAACGAAAATCCGCTGTGAATTGGAATAGTCGACCACCACACGACCAATATAGGCCGAGTTTGCAAGTCCCATGTGCTGCCACGAGGCCCCTGCATCGGTCGATTTGTACACCCCATTTCCCAGGAAGCTGAAACTGGAAGAATTAGCCTCACCGGTGCCGCAATACAACACCTGGGCATTGTTGGGATCGATGGCGATATCACCCACCGAGATGACGGGGACACCGGTAAACGTATTGGTCCAGGTTGCCCCCATATCGGTGGTTTTCAGAATTCCGCCCGTGGAAGCGCCGATATACAGGGTTAACGGATTTCCTGCCGGTGATTCGATATCGGTGATCCGGCCGCCGATGTTGTCAGGGCCGGTGAACGACCACGGAGTGCTGCCATGGGACGCGTCATTCATCAGGCTTTGTACCTGTTGGGTGGCAGACCGGAAAGCCGCCGGATTGATCCTTCCATAAGGATACAGGCGCTGCATGGCCATCCAGTCGTTAGGCTCCAGGGTCGGCTTCACCCATGCAGCCGGAAGTGTTTCGTGCTTGCTCAATGAAATGAATGTAAACAATGCAGACAATGCAAGCAATGCAGACAATGAAATCAATGCTGCAATTTTGGACCTTTTCATGACCATATGGCTTAATTAGAAAATATGAGGTTGTTTACCACGAATTCGTCATTCGTCATTCGTCATTCGTCATTCGTTACTCCGTCTTCAACGCCCCCACCAGCTCCGTGACCGCCCCAATCTTATGCCTTTCCATATATGCCCGGATTCCGTCCACGATTTTAACAGAGATCGTGGGATCGATAAAGTTGGCCGTGCCAACCTGTACCGCGGATGCGCCAGCCAATAGGAATTCAATCGCATCGGTGGCATTCATGATGCCGCCAAGACCCACAATGGGAACATGTACCGCCTTGTGAACCTGCCACACCATGCGCAAAGCAACGGGTTTAATGGCCGGACCCGACAATCCACCTGTAATAGTAGATAACACCGGCCGCCGGTGTTCAGCATCAATGGCCATGCCCAGCAGGGTGTTGATCAGGGTGATCACATCGGCGCCGCCATCAACCACTGCTTTGGCCAGATCGGTGATGCTGGTTACGTTGGGAGAGAGTTTCACCATCAGCACTTTCTTGTATACTTTGCGAACCTGGGCTGTGACTTCTGTGGCCATGGCGGGTACGGTACCGAAAGCCATGCCGCCCAGCTTAACATTCGGACAGGAAATATTCAATTCGATAGCAGGGATTTTCTCCAGTTCATTCATGCGTTCGGCTACCTCTACATACTCTTCCACCGTTGAACCGGAAACATTGACGATGATATTTGTGTTGAAATTTTTGATCCTTGGATAGATCTCCTTGCAGAAATGGTCAACTCCTTTGTTTTGCAACCCAACAGAATTCAACATGCCAGCCGGTGTTTCCGCCATGCGCGGATAAGCATTGCCATCCCGGTTTTTACCGGTGACCGCCTTAACAAAAATGCCTCCCAGCAGCCCCAGGTCGATGAAGTCGAGAAACTCATCGCCATAGCCAAAAGTTCCCGAAGCCGTGGTGACCGGATTCTTGAAGTTTAAACCTGCAATATTTATGGAGAGATCTGGCATGAAAGATTAGAATATGGAAAAAGTCAAAATGCAAAGTCAAATGTCAAAAGTCAAATGTCAAAAGTCAAATGTCAAAAGTCAAAATAAGCAGTAAGTTGGTGAAATTCCGAAATCGTAATTCGTAATTTGTAATTCGTAATTTATACAGTTACCACCTCAGCCTGCTAACATTAAAAACCGGCCCCTCCACACACACCCGTTCATTTCCTTTGTCGGTGGGGGTGATGCAACAAAGGCAAACGCCAAATCCGCAGGCCATGGTGTTTTCGAGCGAAACTTCACATTCGATTTTGTGCAGTCGTGCGATCTTTGCTACAGCTTTCATCATGGCCTCGGGACCACAGCAATAAATCTTTTTGAAATCAAGTCGTTCCCGATGGAAAACAGAATGGTCAACCACAAATCCTTTTTCGCCTTCAGTTCCATCATCGGTTGTAACCAGCACTCTCCCGAATTTTGAATATTCTTCTATCTCCGAAACTTCTTCTTTGGTGCGAAAACCAAGTAAAATAGTAGGACGAATCTGACGCTGGTTTAGAAATTGTGACATAAAGAGCAGGGGAGCTACCCCGGCTCCACCCCCTACCAATAACACATCTTTGGTAAACGGGATTGAAAATGAATTGCCTAGCGGATAAATGAGGTTCAGGTGATCTCCCTCTTTAAGGTTGGCCAGATGACGGGTTCCTTCGCCAATGATTTGTATCAGTAACCGCAGTGTGTTATTTTGATAATCAACCGAATGAATGGAGAACGGACGACGAAGAAAGGTGGAAGGAGAATTTTCAACAAGTACCTGGGCAAACTGTCCGGGCAGGATCAGCGGAAATTTTTCAGGAGCCAGCAACTCAAGGATAAAATGGCGCTTATTCAAACTGGTGACTTTGGTCACCAGCAAATCCTGTACATGTTTTTTTAACTCCATGAAGGAAAGAATTTATTCAGGAGTCGGTTCACTTACTTCGGGCTCTTTTGCTTCTTCAGGCACTGTTTTTTCTTCAGCCTCTTTTGTTTCTTCCGTGAAATCAAGGAGTCCCTGTTCCAGTAAGGTGTTGTACCAGCTTACCATTTTTTTGATATCTGATACATATACCCGGTTCTGGTCAAATTCAGGAACCATCTCCAGAAAGAACTTTTTCAGTGTGACGTTGTCCGATTTGTGATCGATGGCAGGTTTGCCTTCCAATTTTTCATGAAAAGCTTTAAATACTTCCTTCAAAGCCATATCGTCACCGGTGGTGAATACGCTGATCTCCTCAAGGGAACTCATTTTTTCATGACCAAAAGCCGGGAAACGTTTGTTGTCATTGAGTGATTCGACAATTACGGCATTTTTGGACTGTGAAACTACTTTAAATAACCCGTTTTTTCCGGCAATCGATAAGATCTTACTTAAATCCATGGTCTGATAGTTTTTTGCAAAGATAAAAAAAGAAAACTACTTTGTCACTCGTCATTCGTCACTTGTCATTCGTCATTCGTCATTCATTCCACGCTCATCTGATAATCTTAAAATTCCTGTATTCCCCCACTCTCCATCCTGTCTTCTTTTCGATAAAATGAAGGATGGCTGATTTTACTGTATGTTTCCCGTTTGATTTTCCAGGGTTGAAGTTCCAGTGTTGACGGGCAATCCGGTCATGCATCACCAGGGGATGGGAACCCGTGAAGGGAGACAGGAAGTTCATTCCGGAGTAATCAAAACTGTCTGATTTAGTGACGGTTTTGTCGATCCAGCGATCGGAATGCCAATAACGGTGAAAGGTTTGCAACTTTGCCTGCTGGGCCTGCGGTGGCTTGACCCACCCGTAATGATAAACAGTGGCATTCACCGGCGCAACCAGCAATTTCCGGCCATCTTTTCTGAACCCCTGAGCATCGAGGTATGAGTGAATTCCTTTGTCGTTTCTGATCACCCTTATTTCATGGCGGTACCATTCGCGTGAATCACCAATGTATTGATAAGAACCCCAGAAATGGGTATAGTTGAAAACCAAACCTTCTACGAGCGGGTCTGATTCCCATTTTTCCATGGCAGCTCTGATGGCCGGCAGATATTTTTCATGGATTACCTCATCCGCCTGGATATAAAAAGCCCAGGCATTGTCGGGGGAGATGGCCGCAAATGCCTTGTCGGTCTCCACTGCCAGCACTTTGCCGCCCTCACGCAATGAATCGTCCCATATGGTGTCGATGATCCTGATTTTCGGATCGCCGATTGACAATACCAGGTTTCGGGTATCATCCTCTGAATGACCCACAGCCACAATCACCTCGTCGCATATTGGCAGAATCGACCGGATCGACTCTACCACCGGGTAGTCGTATTTGATGGCATTGCGGACGAAGGTGAAGCCGGAAACTTTCATGAAAAAGTCAAAAGTCAAATGTTAAAAATCAAAAGTCAAATGTAATTCCGGTGTAATTTTCCGGGGTTATCGCCTTTAGTTCATCTTTGATTTCTTTTGAAATTTTCAAGCCATCGATGAATTTATGCATGGTTGCCTTTGTGATTCCTTCATTTCCGCGGGTGAGTTCCTTCAACGCTTCATAAGGGTTCGGATAATTTTCACGGCGCAGGATGGTTTGAATCGCTTCGGAAACCACAGCCCAGTTTTCATCAAGGTCTTTCCGGAGTTTTGATTCGTTGATGATCAGTTTATTCAGCCCTTTCATCAGCGACTTGTAGGCAATCAGTGAATGGGCCATCGGCACCCCGATGTTCCTGATAACGGTTGAATCGGTGAGATCGCGTTGCAGTCGTGAGATGGGCAGTTTGGCCGACAGGTGTTCGAAAATGGCATTGGCCAGCCCCAGGTTGCCTTCGGAGTTTTCGAAATCGATGGGGTTCACTTTGTGTGGCATGGTGGAGGATCCGGTTTCGGTCGCCTTCACCTTTTGCTTGAAATAATCCATGGAAATATAAGTCCATAAATCGCGGTCGAGGTCGATCAGGATCGTGTTGATGCGCTTCAGATTGTCGAAAAAAGCCGCCATGTTGTCGTAATGTTCTATCTGGGTAGTGGTTTGGCAGCGCTCCAGTCCGAGGGTTTCATTGATGAATTTATTGGCGAATTTAATCCAGTCGATGCCGGGATAGGCAACCTGGCGTGCATTGAAATTTCCGGTTGCCCCGCCGAATTTTGCCGAAACGGGGATCGTTTCCAGCAGCGCAAGTTGCATGCCAAGCCGTTCAACAAACACATAAAGCTCCTTTCCGACCGTGGTGGGCGAGGCAGGTTGCCCATGGGTACGGGCAAGCATGGGGATGTGTTGCCACTCCCGCGATCTTTCGAGCAGGTCGCCATAGATAGTTTCAATGGCAGGTTCCATGATATCGCGGTAGGCATCGCGCATGGCCAGCGGAAAGGCGGTATTGTTGATGTCCTGGGAGGTTAATCCGAAATGGATAAACTCTTTGAAGGAACCTAGTCCGAGGATATCGAATTGTTCCTTCAGAAAATATTCGATCGCCTTCACGTCATGATTGGTCTCTTTTTCGATCGCCTTCACCCTCAGCGCATCTTCCGGCTCAAACTTTTCATAAATATCCCGGAGTTTGGGGAATAATTTCTTTTCGAATCCTTTTAATTGCGGTAGTGGAATCCGGCACAATGCGATAAAGTATTCAACCTCTGCAAGTAAGCGATACCTGATGATGGCGCTTTCAGAAAAATAGGCTGCCAGTGGTTCAGTAGTTTTACGATACCGGCCATCGATGGGGGAGATGGAGAGAATGGATGTATCCATGTCAATTAAAAATTAAAATTTAAAAATTACGAGCACAATTAAACAATTTTTTAACTGTCACATGTCTCGTGTCAGGTGTCAGGTCCTCTGCCTGAGCAAAGATAAAGATAAATCCCTACCCCCGATATTCAATTATGCCTATATTTGCCCCTTGATATGTTCTTAACCTAACACGGAAACCATGAAAAAAATCTTTACCTTTTTACTCATCCTCTTTGCCGGCTATTTTGCCGCGAATTCACAAACACTGGTTACGACTCAGCCACTCAATAAAAATATAGTGCTGGAAGAATATACTGGCATTCATTGCCAGTATTGCCCGGAAGGTCATGCTATTTCAGCAGCCATCCTGGCAAATCATCCGGGAAGAGCTGCGGTAATTACGATACACCAGGGCTCCTTTGCAACACCCAGTGCCGGGGAACCTGATTTTCGCACCCCTTTTGGCGATGCGCTTGCAGGCCAGACGGGACTTACGGGTTATCCTTCCGGAACAGTTAACCGTCACGTTTTTACCGGAACAACCACCGCACTGGGTCGGGGTGACTGGACTGCCGATTCGGAAATTATTCTGGGAGAACCTTCGCCCGTTAATGTCGGAGTTGAAAGTTCTCTCGATACCAATACCCGTTTATTGACGGTGCATGTTGAATTGTATTACACGGCCAACAGCAGTGTACCATCCAATTTTATCAATGTCGCACTGATTCAAAATCATATATTTGGTCCTCAGACGGGCGGGGGAGCCGGAAATAATTATGAGCACATGGAAATGCTTCGTTTTCTTGTCACCGGACAATGGGGCGATGAGGTAACCACTACCACACAGGGCTCCCTGGTTGAAAGAACTTATACTTATACCATTCCGGCAGCGTATAACAGTGTTCCCTGCGTGTTGAAAAACTGCGAGATTGTTGTTTCTGTTGCCCAGGGTCACCAGGAAATTCTTTCGGGTGATGTGGTTCCTGCCATTGATGGAACAAACCTTTATGTCGGCGATATCAGCTCCACCGATAGTTTGATGAAACTCGGACAGCCTACGGTAACCACCAGTTTTGATCTGGCAGCCAACAGCAATGTCACCGGAACCAATCCTTTCAAAATAAAGTTGGTTTCTGCGCCACCGGTCGGATGGAGTTCAAACTTTGTGATTGATGGACAAACGTTTTCTGACTCTACAGTCGTAAATCTTGTCAAAGGAACACCAAAATCGTTCGTTCTTCATGTAACTCCAGGTGATAGTGCCGGTTTTGAAGACTTCACTTTTGAACTTTCTTCGGTGAACAATCCCAATGCTCCGGTTAAATATTTTACCGCTCATGTGATGTCAAGTGTGAACACCCTGATTGTGAATGCAGCGGGCGATAACAATGCAACCCTTCATTCCGATGTCTATATTGCCGGACTCAAGGCTGCCGGTTGTGATCACCTGGCCATGATGAAATCAAATCTGTTCGTCCAGGCAAAAAATGCCGGAATTCTTACGGAGGTACTGAACGTTTTTTACAATGTTGCCTGGACATTCCCCGCCTTTACCGACCCGGAAGCCATAGCGGTGAAATCATTGGTGGATAATGGTAAAAACCTCCTTGTGGCCGGTCAGGACATCGGCTGGGATATCATGAGCGCCGCAGCAGGCAGCCATGGCACCCCTGCAACACAGGATCTTTATACAAATTATCTGAAAGCAGCCTTCGTAGATGATGGCAGCACAACCAACAACAAATTTATTGCGAATGTATCCGATCCGATATACGGTACCACAGCAACTTCAAACATTGTGGACGTTTATGCCGGTAACATGTACCCCGATCAGATCAACCCGGTTCAAAATGCAACGGCAGCCTTCTATTATAATACTACTTTCACAAAAATAGGGGCGGTCAGATCGACGAAAGATCAGGCAAAAGTGATCTATTTTGGCGTTGGTTTGGAAATGGTTCAAACG
>JBAXFM010000224.1:0-8657 GCA_037139855.1 Bacteroidota bacterium | reverse complement strand
GTTGGTGGATCCCAATAGCTTACCGATGTCAGGGCAAATTCAGGAATAATGGCTGTATATTCAATGGAATCGGGAAGAATTCTGACAAATGAAACGGTATCCCCATACCCTGTTCCGACACTGTTGGTGGCATAGGCCCTCACATAATAAGGAGTATTTGCATCCAACCCTGTGATGGAGCTGCTGAAACTTCCGGTCCCGGTGCCATCAATCGTCTTATGGTCCAGAATCGTTGGAGTTTGCCCGGTGCTCCAGCAAATCCCACGGCTTGTGACTGCCGCACCCCCGTCTGAGATAACATTCCCTCCACACAGGGCAGTGGTCAAAGTTATATCCATCACAGGATTGGTGGTTACTGTTGGGAAAACAGGATTTGGCAGGGTAATAAATTCAACTTCATTTCCGTATGATGTCCCGGCGCTGTTGGTGGCATAAGCCCTTACAAACCAGGTGGTATCCGGGGTCAATCCTGTCAACATGCTGGTAAATTTCCCGGTTCCGGCTCCGTCAACGGTATGTGGATCCGAAATCACCGGATTTTTATGAATACTCCAGCAAACTCCCCGGGCAGTAATCGGGGCTCCTCCATCACTGGAGATGGTTCCTCCACCCGATGCTGTTGTTAGTGTAATCTCACTGATTACCGTTGTTGTTAAAACCGGAAGCGTGGGAGGATCCTTTTTCCTGCATCCTCCTGTTAAAATCAGCACCGTCCAGGTGACTGCCAGCAGGAAAATCCATTGTGTTTTCATGGGGACATGAAATTTTGGATATCAAAGGTAATAAATCGTGACGCTGAAAACGTGACTTGTGACAAAAAATATTTTTGGTCAATTGCAGGTGTTGTTAAAAATAAATGAACGATATTTAATAAAAAATATCAACAAACAGTATCAAACAGTAAAATATGTATTATCTTTGGTGGAAATTATAAACGACCGTTATGAAAACTTTCACAGGGATCAGAGAAGTCTTTAAAATCTTCCAGAACAAGGAATCCTATTTCAATGACATCAACAAACAGCAATCCAACAATTTGATTATTAATCAAATTCTGCTGATTTGTGCATTTGCTTTCCTCTATGGCATGGTGATGGGCAGTTATCACAGTTTGCTGCAATCCGTCGTTACCGGGCTGAAAGTCATCATTCTGTTTCTCTCCACGGTGATCATTTGTTTCCCCTCCTTTTTCATTATTCAGCAGGTGCTGGGGTCAAAAATGAGTTTCAGGCAGATGATTGTAATTGTTTTAAGCGGGGTGGTTCTTACGGCAACCATCGCCTTATCGTTTGCACCGATTGTGATTGTTTTCCAGATTACCGGCGGAAACTATCACTTTTTGCAACTGCTTCATGTGGCTATTTTTATATTTGCCGGTATTTTTGGCATGAAGCTTATGGTTGATGCATTAAGGTATGCCTGTGAAAACAAAAGTATTTATCCGCAGATCGGCGTTACCGTGTTCAGAATATGGATTATCATCCTGGCATTTGTCGGCATCCAGCTTGCATGGAATTTAAGGCCGTTTCTTTGCCAGAAAAACGAGGAGTTTAAACTTTTCAGGAAGTACGAAGGGAATTTTTATACGGCCATTGTATATTCGGTTGAACAATTGGTTTCGACCAGGCAACCCGAAAAAAAGGAAGCAAAGAGTACTCCCGGAAATTATGCCGACACAACGGGTAAACCAACCGGAGCAGATAAAATCTTGAACCAAATCGGGAAATAGCCATGGAGGATATCATGACATTGGAGGAAGTGGCCGGTTACCTGAAACTGAAACCACAAACCATTTATACCTGGGCCCAGGATGGCAAAATACCGGCAGCCAAACTCGGCAAGGAATGGAGGTTCCGGAAATCAATTATTGACCGGTGGTTCAACCAGCATATCGACGAAAAATTTTCGATATATCTTGAACCGTAGCCGGAAAATATTCAAGACCCTGTGGCGGTCTTTTTCATCCTTTTTCAAATAATTCAGCAATGACCGAAACCGTAAATAAAACAACCTGGAGCAGCGACCATACAATCTGGATCGACATTACGAACCCGACCCATGAGGAACTGAAGGGTTATTCGAAGCAATTCAATCTCGATTATTATACCCTGGCCGATTGTCTCGAGCCTGCTCACCTGCCCAAAAAGGAGACGCTGCCTGATTTTACATTTATCATATTGAGGGTCTACGATGACAAGGCGCAAAATCCATCCTCCATTCAGCAGATGAGCCATAAGATTGCCATTTTTTACAATGACAAGGTGGTTTTGACTGTTCACAGGGTTCACGCGGCCATCATTGAGGAGATAAGGTCAAAGTATCTTGATCCCGGTATCATCAGTGAACCTTCAGAGATTGTGACCAAGATTATGTATTATGCAATCAGATCATATGAACCCAATGCGATCAGCCTTTCTGAAAAGATTGACAGGATGGAAAAGCTTGTGTTTGTTGGCAGGCAGACCCGGATCACCCTTGAGCATTTGTATTACCTGAAAAACACCTGTCGGCTCAACCGGAGGATTATCAGCCTTTCAAAAGAGGTCATCATGCAGCATACCACCACAGAAAGAGATGCCAGCGCCCTGCAGGATGTGAAGGATCTGCTACAGAAACTCAGTCTTAGTTTTGATGAAACCCATGATGATTCGGCCAACCTTTCAACTATTTATCTTTCGATCGTGTCGCTGAAAACCAACGATGTGATGAAACTGCTTACCATCTTTTCGGTCTTTTTCATGCCCCTTACCTTCATCGCCGGAATATATGGCATGAACTTTGAATTTATGCCCGAACTTCGCTGGAAAATTGGCTACCCGATGATATTACTGGTGATGTTGCTGATCAGTGTGGTCATCTTCTTGTGGTTTAAGAAGCGCAGGATCCTATAACCGTGGTAAGTGTCACGTTTTTTCAAAACCAATACCCCAGATTCAGAAACAACATCAGCCCCGGGTTGAGGTTTGAACTCATCACCGAAATTTCAATAGGGCCGATAAAACTATCGTAGCCTGCCGTTACGCCGTAACCGACCAGGAAATTCCGCGAAGCAAAAAGATCTTTAAAGGAACGCTCGTTTCCGCCGACATCGGCCCGCAGGTTGAGATATACCTTGTCGAAAACATTATACTGTAGCTTGAGACGGCCAACTAGGGCGTAATAGCCATATTTCTGGATAAAATGCAACCCCGTAAAGGGTGCAAATGATTCAATATAGTTGTCATAAGTCAATCCTCCCAGTCCGAACATGTGTTGTATTGGAGGTGATGCCGAGCGGTTGAGAATAGCCCCGGCGAAAAGTCCGGGTTGTAAAACGAATCTGCGTGAAAGGCGGATATTATCGTCAAATTTCAAGCTGAAGATGGCCGAATTTGAAAACACATTCTGCGTCCAGTTTTTTGAAAATGGCATCACAAATTCACCCTTGAGGGAAACTTTGACTCCGGTTGTCGGATAGTAAGGACGGTCGCGTGTATCAGCATTCAGGTGAATAAAAAGGTTGCCATAACTCGAGAAATTTTCGAAGGGTATATAAGAACTGTCAATCTCAATATCCTGTCGAAACCTGAAGTATTCATATTCAAAACCGGCTTTCAAATTGACCATGTTGCGGAAATTGTAGTTAAAGAAGAGGGAGCCGTTATAGTTGGTTAAATTGAGTTTGTTGGTTTTAACGTCTTTGTTGTATGTATCTACTTTAAAGGTATAAAATTCAGCTGCGGCTCCAATGGCCGCTTTTCCACCAAACCCCATCAGGTATATCAATCTGATTCGTGGATTGATGGCCACATTTACATCGGCAAACAATTTGGAATTTGTTCCGAGAACATTGCGAAATGCACCGGCAACAGTAAGGCTGATGCCATAATCGTTATCATAATGAACCCCTGCGGAAATTTCCCCGGGGCCTCCTTCTACTGCATTGATCACCAGGTTGGTTTTCCCGTTCCGAAATTCCAGTTCATATGATACCCGTTCAAAATAGCCGGTACCATAGGTCAGTCGTATGTCTTTCTCCAGAACATCTATCGGAATCTGTTTGTGTTGATAGTCGCCAAAGATGCTTTTAAAGTAGATATTTCGCATCTTTATATTGCCTCTGAAGATAAGGCTGTCGACATAGATGGAGTTTAACGGAGAGGCGTTGTATTTTTTCAATGGTTTATATTCAATGGCATTCAAAGAATCAGCGAGTGCTTTAATCTCTTTATAGTGGCTGCGGGCTACCCGCTCTCCAAAAGCCATGATGGAGTCATACTGGTTAAAATCCATCATGCCATAGGGCATTTTAATGCGGACCTTCAAATCGGTCAGACTATCGCCGATTTCGTTGGCTCTGATCCTTGAAAAGGAGGTAATCTGGTCGAGGATGGCGGTAAGAGACGCCAGTTCTGCCCGTGTTGTGTAAAGTCCCGACTGAACATCACCTCCCAGGATGATATCAGCCCCCATCTCTTTAACATCGGCAACAGGGTAGTTATTAACGACGCCCCCGTCAACCAGGTAATAACCCATATAGTCGGTTGGTTCAAAATAACCCGGAATCGACATACTGGCCCGAATCGCCATGGGAAGGTAACCTTTGTTCAATACCACCGATTCGCCTGTGAACAGGTTTGTGCCGGTACATAAAAACGGGGTTTGAAATTTCGAAAAATCAGTGGTTTTATACACCGATGAAAAAAATCTGTTCAGCAGCAGGTTGATCTCCTGCCCCTGGTACATGGAACCTCTGCCCAACTTCTTGTTTTTCAACGGCAGCCTCACAATGGTTTTCTCCCCGATCCCCTTTTCTTCATAAGCAACATATTTACGGTCGGTTATATCTTTCAGTAAATTATCCCATTGCTGGCTCCTGATCAGTTTGGCAATGGTGTCGGGGTGGTAACCAATGGCGTACAATCCGCCGATGATACTGCCAATACTTGCTCCGCCAATATAATCAATGCGAAGTCCCGCCTCCTGGATTACCCTCAGCAAGCCAATGTAAGCGAACCCTTTGGCTCCGCCTCCACTGAGAACAAGACCAACCGTAGGTCGTTTGCGGGGTGGATCAGGTTGGGGTGGCTGGGCGTAAATGGAAAAGGTTGTCAGACAACAAAAGATCAGAAGTATCAGCTTCGTAGCGCTCCCAATCTGGTTTGGAAGAAAATGAAATCGCTTCATCGGAGAAAATTTGAGGTGAAAATACATAAATTTCGTCAGTAACCCTATCTTTGTAAGAATATCACTCATGATTTTGAGAAAATCCCAATGGAAAACCGGCACATTACCCTCTTCTTCGATAAAATCGAAAAAATAATCAACGACAAAGCGCTGATCAAACTGGTCTTAAGCAATCAGCGCAATCACGCATCCGATCTGAAAAGCATTATTATTTCCATTGTGGAGATTAAAAAAGGAGTGAGGTTGAATTTTGTTTACAGGCATAAAACCAAAGATATCACCAAAAATTATGATGTTGAAGAGGCCCTTTTTATCATCCGGAAATCACTTACCGAAGATTTTTTCAATGCAGATTTATTTTCAGCTGATGAAACTTTCCGGTTGCTCATCACCGGCAACGGAAAGGTGAAATTCAGATCGAACCCGACCACGGTTAAACCGGTTGCCGGTTTTAGCCACGACCGCTTAAAGGAGCGGATCATCGCTACGCAGAATAATATTTACCTGAGGGAACTGGGAATCCTCAATACAGCTTTTGAGGTAAGGCATGAGATGAACGACAAGTACCTTCAGATAAATAAATACATCGAACTCCTTGAGCCATTTATCAGAGAACTTGCACTCCCCGATGACTTTCATGTGGCCGACATGGGCTCGGGCAAAGGTTATCTTACCTTTGCCTTGTATGATTATCTGACCAATATCCTTGGAAAAACACCCATGATAACAGGTGTGGAATCGAGGGCAGAACTGGTGAAGTTATCGAATGAAATTGCACAGAAGGCCTTCTTTGCAAAGTTGAAATTTATAAAAGGAACCATCCGGGAGGTGACCCTTGAAAAAATTGATGTTTTAATTGCGTTGCATGCCTGCGATACAGCCACCGATGAGGCCATATTCAGAGGGATCACCTCAGAGGCTTCGCTGATCGTTTGCGCACCATGCTGCCACAAGCAGATACGAAAGGAGTTTCATGTAACCAATGAACTCAAATCAATTACAAAACACGGCATCCTGGCTGAAAGACAAGCCGAGATCATTACCGACGCCATTCGTGCGCTCATACTGGAGGCTCATGGATACAAAACGACAGTATTCGAATTCATATCTACCGAACACACGCCGAAAAATGTGATGATTGTCGGGAAAAAAATTGGAGAAAGTCCTGCCGGAAGGGCAAAGTGCCTCCAAAGTATTTGTGATTTGAAGGAGTTGTTTGGGATAAAACAGCATTACCTGGAGGGATTGTTCATGACTCGTGACACAGATGACCAGCATGGTTTTATGTAGTATTGTGCGCCGTGAATTTCATGGGATGGTTGTATCTTTGCATTTTAATAACACCATGCAGCCGGTTTCAGGCTGGGAATTGCAGTGTAATGAGAGCGTTCGTAAAAAAATATTCCGGAGGAAAAACAGTCCTTGTTTTTTTAATTTCGGCTAACTTCCTTTATCTCCTGATGTTGTTCCTGACCATCCCAGAGGTAATGGTTTATGCCAAAGGCATGAAGTTGTTTGACATGCTGCCCACGGGTTATAACCTGGGTTATGCGACTACATTTCTTGACACACTGGGTCCGGATGGGCGTAGAGTCTATTTAACGCACCAACTTCCGGTTGACCTTTTATACCCTTTTTTTTCAGCCATTGCCTATTGTCTTTTGATGGCATGGCTGTTCAAAAAGTTAAACCTGATCGAAAAGCCAGTTGTTTATCTTTGCCTGATTCCCCTGGTTGCCGGCTTGTTTGATTACCTTGAAAATTTTGGAATCATTACCATGATCCTGAAATACCCGGATGTTTCCACGCTGCTTGCCAACACGGTAAGCAGTTTCACTCTGATCAAAAGTATGCTTTCAGCGCTGTTTTTCATAATTCTGATTATCGCATTTGCAATTTTCCTTATAAAACAAATTTTGACTGCCATTACATTTAATAGAACTCCATGAAGCATGCAATATTGAAAAAACAGAACAACTCGAAAATGTGTTTCGTGTGCGGATTGCAAAATGATTTTGGTTTGCATGCCTCCTTTTTTGAAACAGATGCCAATGAACTGGTTGCATTGATCAAGCCAACGGAAAAGCACCAGAGTTACCCCGGCCGGATGCATGGCGGAGTTGCGGCGGCGATACTGGATGAAACCATCGGCAGGGCCATCGCCAATGGAAAATCTGACCAGGTATGGGGCGTGACACTTGAATTGACCACGAAATTCAGAAAACCAATCCCCCTCGACCAGGAGCTAAAGATCGTCGGTCGGGTTTTAAAGGAGGGTCCCCGGTTTTTTGAAGGAACCGGTGAAATTGTGTTGGAAAACGGAGAAATTGCCGTTTCTGCCGCAGGAAAATATTTAAAAGTGCCCATTGATAAAATTACCGAAGCGGTGATGGACGAAAGCGACTGGTTTTACAACGAAAACAGCGCCGACCCTGCGGAAGTTGAAATACCTGAAAAAAGATGATCATAAACAGAAAGAATAAAGCAAACATTCTTTTGCTCCTGGGATTGATGTTCATTTCAGCCAAAACGCAGGGGCAGTATTTTCCACCGTTAAACCCGGCTGCGCAATGGGACACGATTTCTCCTGCCTCTCTGGGTTGGTGTACTGATAAAATTGCTCCACTCTATAGTTTTCTGCAACAGGAAAATACCAAAGGATTTCTGGTGCTGAAGGATGGTAAAATTGTCCTGGAAAAGTATTTTGGCACATTTACCAAAGATAGTTTATGGTATTGGGCTTCGGCAGGTAAAACCATCACATCCTTTCTGGTTGGCCGGGCGCAGGAGGATGGATATCTGTCAATTGCAGATAAATCTTCAAAGTACCTGGGTCAGGGCTGGACAAATTGTACAGCTTTTCAGGAAGAAAAGATTACCATCCGAAATCAACTGACCATGACTTCCGGGCTTGATGACGGGGTTCCCGACAACCATTGCACCCTTGATACCTGCCTGAATTTCCTCGCAGATGCAGGAAGCCGCTGGGCCTATCACAATGCACCATACACGTTGCTTGAAAAAGTGCTGGAAAATTCAACCGGGCAGCCCATCAATACGTTGATGCAAAATAAGTTGAAAGCCCAGACCGGCATGAACGGGTGGTGGCTGACTGTTGATTATGACAATGTGTTTTTCAGCACCGTCAGAAGTATGGCCAGGTTTGGATTGCTGATTCAGCACAATGGGGTTTGGAACACTGATACGCTGCTGCATGATACGGCTTACATGCATCAGATGGTCAATACATCCCAACTGCTGAATCTCTCCTACGGATACCTGTGGTGGCTGAATGGAAAATCATCCTATATGCTGCCAACCGTGCAGATTATTTTCCCGGGGTATATTGCTCCCAACGCCCCCGTTGATATGGTTGCCGGACTGGGGAAAAACGGCCAGATCGTCAGCATCTCAAAGTCGAAAGGATTGGTGGTAGTGCGCATGGGAAACCAGCCGACATCCCCGGGTTCTGAAATTCCAAACCAATTGAT
>JBAXFM010000223.1:0-8746 GCA_037139855.1 Bacteroidota bacterium | reverse complement strand
GTCAAATCAATTTCATTATAGGCATCAATTTGTCGCATCTAAAATGGGCTATAACACTTGTCGGTAACCTTAATATTCAGGTCCTATCTCATTTATGTTTTGATGAAAACATTTGTTAATATTCTGATAATACGTGTCATATGTGGGCTGATTTTAAAAGAAAAATCTATGCTAAACCAATCCAATAGGAACATTAGTTTTCAACAAATAAAATTAACAAGTTTCATCTAATCTTAAACATTTTCCAAACATTATTTTATAATTCATTTGATAACAGGATGTTGAGTATCCAACTCACCCCGCCCCCACCGCATACAAATGTTTCTGAAATGACAAAAACGTTGATCTGATCATCTCCACCCCGCCAAGATGTTCGGTGGCATCGCTGATGGCATGGTACTTCAGCATTAACAAACTGGGAAGCTTTTCCTGGTCGAGCTGATCAACACCAGATTCAATATATTTGGCCAGCACGAAGTCAAGAAAATCTTTGTGTTTATCATCCAGGCCCAGGAAGATCAAATCCTTTGCTTTGATAACCCTGTTAAGCCTTGTAATCTTCGGCCTGGCATAGGAACCATATTCCAGCACATCGAACAGGTCACAGTCTTCGGCTTCAATCAATTTCTGCATCGTTATGAGTTCTTCCCTGCCAAAACCCACTCCGGCAATTTTATCGAGAAAAGCCTTCCTGGTGATGGGATCAGACCAGATGGCACGCAGTTCTTCCTCGTTTTTGAAGAAAGCAGGCAGTACCCCAAATAAATTTTGAAGAAATTCTTCGGCTGAGATGGGTTTGCCGTCGGCACTCCAGTAGGAAGTGGAAATCATGTGCTGAATTTCCCGTTCCTTGCCATCCCGCAACCTGATCTTTATTTTCTTCCTTGGTTCAGGTGGTTCGGGCGGTTCAGGTGGCTGCGGTTCCGGATCACCCGGGGGTGTTTCCTGAAAGGGGGCATGCTTAAATGATGTCTCCTTTAGTTCATTTATATGCCATGCCATTTCCTCTGTCATCGCCAGCAACGTATTCAAAGCATTTAACCCTGTCGCTCTGCCCGTAGCTATACTAATGAGTTGATCATTAATCGGTAGTACCAAAATAGTCATGAAACCAGTTCGGGAAAGGATCAATAATATAACCCGTACTTCGCAAATGGGTAAACAGGAAAGTTTTACCCGAACCATTAGGGCCGGCAAACATGCGAAAGCACGGTTGCATAGTCCTATTTTTTTTGTTTTTGTCGAGTTGACTTGTGAATGCGTTTAACCGTTTTATGCGGACGAATGATAATAACGTTACCATCCTCAGAAATCGCGATCGGTTTACCGTTTCGTTGGGCACTTCGTTTAACTGACTCAGAAGCACTCTTTACTAGTTCCGGGAATGAAACTGGCTTTTTCATAATGCAAAGGTAAAAAAAAGAAAGTCGAAATTCATTACAGTTCTCAATTACTTCAATAAAACGCAGTACAAATGCCCTGCTTAATCTTTCAAGCTAAGATCAAGGCTTTTCGTTCTGCATTCCGGGGAGTCACAAATGTGAGTTTCTTTCTTTTAGACTAGTGAATATTTATCCTTAACTATCTTTCCACAGAAATGCCTCTTGATCCATGAATTTTTAATTATTGGCAAAAACTTTAAACCCTTCCACCACACCGGTGGCCCAGTGGGCGGTATATCCCATATGAGAACATTCACCATTTATCTTCGTCTTATACAAAACGTGTCTGGATTTAACATCAAAAAACACCAGCCAGATAACAGCCGTCTCCCTTGGTTTGCTAAATGTTTCTGGTATTAAAACCAGACCCAATCCGGATTTAGATTGAAGTATATATTTTGAAACGACTGCATCTATGGTGTCCGATGGGATGTTGTTGTCAGATCCAATGATAAATTGCGGATCCACTTTGATGGATTTTTCATATATTTCGTGTTGCGCATAAATAAAAGTGGGAAATCCAAGGGCTTTTCGCACAAACCCATCCGGAGGAAGTTTCTCTTCGATAAATGAAATCCAGGCATGTGGATATACCTGGCTGTATTCTAAACTTTTTGAAATCTTTGGAGCATCATTAACCCGAACGTGTGATAAGTCAACGCCAAAATATACCAGTGTGTCGAAAGTTGCTTTCGATTTTATGCTCGTTAAGGCTGTTTCCAGGCTTACTTGTGCATTGATTTCTAAAAACGCAAAACAAATCAAAATCAGAAGAGCGAATGTTTTTTTCATTTGGATAAATTTTACTTGTTGATACAATTGTTGTTTTCCATCTTGTTTCCGGGATAATTATATGATTTCAGGAAATAATGATTGGTTTCTGATCCGGCTTTAACATTACTTGCGAATCTGTCATGATCCGGGATCACCATTTTTTGCTGAGACGAGTAACCCCTGAGCGTGTGCAGGTCAGATCGATGAAGCAGGAATGTCATTTATGAAACCATTGAGAGGTTAAAGTTACAATATATTTGATAAACAACACTTCTCTGATTTATTTTTCTATCCCGGAATAATTGTTTTTCGGGATCGAAGAATCCTGATACATCATGTGTTTTTGATGACAATAGTGCCAGGACCTTTTATGACTACAGAAAAAAAAGTTAAAAAAAGTTAAATATGGTATTAGAATACCGATTTACGGGTAAATAAATTACCTTTGACTCACCCGTAACGATCTTTTTCCTTGAAGTTTTGTATCTGCCTGTAGAACTTTATTAGAGGAAGCTCTAATCTGACTTGCAGATCTTGCCATCATGATTAAGATACAACAAGAAGGACTTCCGGGGCAATTCAATTTTTCATAACCTTCAAAACACCATATATGAAAAGAGCTTTTGCTTTATTGGCATTTTGTTTATTAACCATGCAAATTGTATCAGCGCAAACGATTATAAGGGATACAGTTATCAATTTCAGTGCGCTGGCTGCTTATGAAGCAGCTCATCCGGAATTGATAAAACCCTGTCCGACTTGCCCCCGCAAAGAAGCAGAGGAAGAAGGCATGAATACTTTTACCCTTGGACCTCAGCCATTTCCGGCTGGTGCATCGATAAAAATGTCTGAACCTCTTCCAGGGAAACCGATGTCTGACCTAGATGCAACAATGGCCGCATCCAGGGCTCCTATACAGAATTGGCTGGGGGTTGTGGATGCTTCCGGATCCATCCCCCCCGATACTTATGGGGCCGTCGGCATTAACCATGTAGTAACGGCTACCAATAATTATATTAAAATCCATGCAAAAATCGGTGGGGCTCAGATCAGCCAGGTGACCATTTCTGCATTTACCGGAGTTGCAACAACCTGTGACCCGCAAATGTTTTTTGACCCCTCCGCCCAGCGATGGATCTTTGTCGCCATTGGCTGTGCAGGCGTCAACAACCCTGTCATCCTGATGACATCCAACACTTCAGACCCTACAGGAGCATGGAGAACAATCACTTTCATCCCCCTTGCAGGCGGGCTGTTGGATCACCCATATCTGGGATATGATGATTCGAAAATTGTAATCGGTGGACGTAAGTTTGCGAGTGGCACCACTTACACCGGCCCTGATATTTATTTGATCGATAAATCAGCGATGTACACAGGCACGGCGATAACTTTTGGAACAAATGCCCAGTCGATCGTAATGGGTACCGGTGAAGGCGATTGCCCGCGACCGGTAACGGTCTATTTTCCACCTTATTCAACCATCGGCAATCCTTCTCCCGGAACAGTATATATTGTTCAGTCATGGAATAATACTTCTTTACGGTTGACAACTGTAACAGGGAACATACCCACTGCAGTGTGGAACACCGGATCTGCCGTATTTCCGACAGCACCGACTGCTGAAGCCTGGACCTCGGGAAATATGGGTAGTCCGGGTTCAATACCCCAGATGCCACCAGAGACCCGTAGATTAGCGGCAAATGATGCCAGAGTGAGCAGTGCCGTGATGATGAATGGCAATATCTGGTGTTCCCAGCATTGTGCTTTCCCTGCCGGGGCTTCGCTAACCAATGTAACATATACTGATGTTCAATACTGGAAGTTGAATGGCCAGGCCGGATCTCTTGGCGCTGTTTTGCAGAGAGGAAGAACGGGGGCAGTGGTCGGCCAGCACCGCTGGTTCAGTTCCATTGCAGTAAATAAAAACGAGGATGTTCTCATCGGATATTCCATGTCAGATAATTCAACCATGTATCCCACGGCGGGATATTCAACCAGGCAGACGAGCACCCCGCTGAACACACTGGAGGATCCGCTTATATTTCACACTGGAGAATCCCGTTACTGGAAAGATTACGGAAGCGGGCGTGCCAGATGGGGGGATTACAGCCAGACTTGCTTAGACCCGGTGGATAATTCATTATGGACAACACAGGAATATGCATCCACCTATGTGGGATTTCCCGGTGCTTTTTCAGATAATAACAGTCGTTTTGGAACATGGTGGGCACAGGTTGCTGTTTCTAATCCACTACCGGTCATTTCTTCGGGAACAGCGACACTGGCCACAGAAGGCTGTGTGCTGAATAATGGGGTGATTGATCCGGGTGAAACCGTAACGGTAAGTTTTTGTGCATTAAATTCCGGAACAGGTAATACCGTGAACCTGGTCGGGACCATTGAGGCATCTGGTGGAATTGCTCCGATTAGCGGACCTCAAAATTATGGAGTGGTGACTATAGGCGGACCTGCGGTTTGCCGCAGTTTTACCTTCGCCAACACCTCTTCTTCCTGTGGCGGAACCATTACTGTCAGCATCCACTGGCAGGATGGGGCAACCAGTCTGGGTACAACCAACTGGACTTTCCCGCTGGGAACGACAGCTGTTATTTCCAGTCAGAATTTTGATGGTGTTGTTGCACCTGCTTTACCACTGGGATGGAGTGTTTCAAATACGGTGGGTGCCGCACCTTTCTGGGTGACTTCCAATGCAGGTACACCTACACCTGTTGCAGTTTCATTACCCAATTCAATTTTCGTAGATGATCCTGCAATTGCAACTGATAAACAGATTATGACCCCTTCCTTCATTCCCGGTGCAGCTGCAAGGTGTACGTTTGCCAACAATTACAACCTCGAAAATACATTCGATGGCGGAGTATTGGAAATTTCCATCAACGGCGGGGCTTACCAGGATATCGTTGCAGCAGGTGGCAGTTTTGTATCGGGTGGTTATACTGGTATCATTAGTGCATTGTTTGGCAATCCGCTTGCATCCAGAAATGCATGGACAGGAGCCAGTACTGCCTTCGTTACCACCACAGTGAATTTACCTCCTGCGTCTGCAGGATTGCCATGCGTATTAAAATTTCGAATGGCATCGGATAACTCGGTGGGATTATCAGGATGGAGAGTGGATGATTTTTCAATTTCACAGGCATACTGTTGTGTGACTCCTGTTCCGGCAAACACTGTTGTGCAAAATTCGACAATACCCAATGGAACAAACAAATGTTATAATGCCTCACAAACCATCACCATTGCAGGAAGCGGCACGACATTCGTTGTTGAAAATGGCGGATCTGCAACCTTTATTGCCGGACAAAAAATCAATTTCCTTCCCGGTACGACTGTTGCAATGGGAGGATACCTGGATGCATACATAACGTTGACTTCCAATTATTGCTATGCCCCGGTGGTTCCGGTTATCCCGGATGAACCTTTGGCTGAAAAAGAAAATCAGCTGACGGGATTAAAGGAACCTGCATCATTGCTGTTTACCGTTTACCCTAACCCGACAACCGGTAAATTTACGTTGGAATTTTACGGAGACAATGCAGGTGCCCGGTCATTGGTTAGAATTTATAATATAATGGGTACAGAGGTATTAAGGCAGCAACTTACAGGTGCCGGTAAATCAGAGTTTTCTTTGGAAAACCAGGCCCCGGGAATCTATATGGTTAGTTTGATGTCGGGACGGAATATGGAGACAGTGAAAATAATCAGGAAGTAGTTTTAAGTGAAACTACCCACCCCCGGATGCCCCTGCCAGCAGGGCTGGGGGTGGGTAGATTGACTGCGCATATTTTTTACAGACTTTTCGGAATGGGCTCAAACATTCTTTATGCCGGAATGTCAGGTGGGTTGTCCTTTTACTCTGGGCTGTGATAAAGGATGATATGTTCATGAGGCTTTATGGGTTTTGGCGGTCTCTCCTGGGTAACCCCTGCCTGTGTTACATTGATCGTATTCACCGCCGGTTTTGGCTTATGATTATTTCTGATTGCCTGGGGTGCATCGGCAAACATCAGCGCGAGCCAGAGGGCAAGGCCGAAATACATTATCTTTTCCATGGTTGCAGTCTTTAAGATTCAACGTTTTGTGAACTATGCAACAAAGCTACACTCACCGGCAGGTCATAATCAAATATATTGTATATGTTCCCTCATTTGTGCTTTGATCAGGTATATTCAATATGCAAATGCTCTTGGCCGGAATAATGGGTATTTCACCGGGTTTCCGGGGCAAATCATTTGATTGACTCATTTGGAGTCTACCGTACCACTCAATTTTATGTAAAACCACCCCAATGTGTAATTAATTGATTATTTTTATCATGAAAATTCACCAACTCTTCTGCCATGAAAAAGCAAAATACCGGGAAACTGGCAATCCGGGTACTGATCGGGGCGCTGTCGGGTGTCCTTGTGGGGATAACCGTTGGAGAGTACGCAACCTACCTGGGTTTTTTAGGAAAAGCATATGTGCAATTGCTGGCGATGTGTGTATATCCCTATCTCATCGCTTCTCTCCTGCACGGGTTGGGGAAGCTGGATACCAAAACAGCCAAACACCTGGTGGGCAGGAGCTGGTATATCTTCCTGTTTGCGTGGATCATCGTCCTCTCGGCCATGATGGTTTTATCACTGGTTTTTCCACGAACTGCCGTACCTATTGAGATCGTGGCCAACAGCCAGTCGGGACATATGGATTTTCTTTCCCTCATCGTCCCGGAGAACTTCTTTGGCGATATTTCGAAAAACTACGTCCCTGCCGTTGTTGTCTTTACCATCTTCTACGGGGTCGCCATGCAACGGATCCCCCATAAGGCCACCTTTCTGGAGATCATGGAGCAGGTGAAGGCATCAAGCCTGACCATCTGGAATTGGGTGGTGATCGTTGCCCCGATCGGGGTATTTGCCTTATTTGCAAGCGCCTCAGGAAGCATGTCGGTCAAGGAGATTGAAGGGATGCTGCTGTATATCATCGTTTTTCTGTCGGGCGCTGCGCTGTTTGCCTTCTGGATCCTGCCGATGCTGATCACTGCTTTTGCCCCGATAAAATACCGCGAGCTGATGAAGGAACTCAACGGCGCATTTATCCTCTCGCTGGTAACCACCCTCTCTGTGGTTGCACTGCCCATCATTGCCCAGGCCATTGAAAAATTCATCAGGGAGCAATCCATCCATGATGAAAAAATGCAGGATGTCATCGGCACGAACATCTCCCTTGCCTATCCCTTCGCACAGTTGGGGAACCTGAAGGTATTGCTATTCTTCTATTTTTGCAGTTTCTATTTCCAAATCGATTATTCGGCCATCGAATCATGGATGTTGCCGCCCCTCACACTGCTGTCGACCATCGGAACCCCGAGCGGCACCGTAAACGCAGTTAATTTTCTTTGCGGAGTGTACCACATGCCGCCCACCACCGAAGATCTTTACGTGACCACGACCACCTTCACCCGCTATGGACAGGTGGCATTGAGTGTAATGGGATTTACCCTGACGGCGCTGCTCTCCACCTTCTCCTTTTATGGAAAACTGAAACTGAACCCCAGGAAATTATTTCTAGCGCTGGGAGGCGGTTTGGCGATCATCCTGGTATTCACATGGACATTGCGGCTGATAGGTCCGGGGCTGTTCGAATCCCGCAATCTTCCCTACCTGAATTTCTCCATCGACGCTGAACTGAAGAGGAATGTAAGTTCGGTCGTGTACCGGCCCGGCCAGGCAATTCCTCCGTCAGACTACGATTCTGCCGGCCATTCGCTGATCGATCACATCCGCAAAACCGGGCGGTTGCAGGTTGGGTATAATCCCGGGATCATTCCTTTCTGCTATTTCAATGTCCCGGGAGAACTGGTCGGGTTCGATGTGGCGTTCATGTATCAACTGGCAAAAGACATGAATGTAAAGCTCGAATTCCTTCCGTTTACCTGGCCGGAACTTGAAAGCGACCTGATCGCCCACAAATTCGACCTGGCCATCGGAGGAATCTATGTTACCTCGAACCGGCTGCAGCTTCTTTCGGCAACAAAACCCTATTACGAAAGCCCCCTGGCCATTCTTGCCCGGGGAGCCGTTGCCGGGAGGCTCGCCACACGGGAGAATGCGCTGGCCCAGCGATCATTGACGATTGGCATGTTCGACAGTCCTGTATTGCAAAACCTTACGGATGTAATGTTCCCTGGCAATCCTAAAGTGCTGGTGAACAACTATTTTGAACTAACAAAGCGACCAGATATCGACATGGCGCTTTGGACCTTTGTCCAGGCAAAAGCGTATGCCCGTTCCCGGCCAGGGTACACGGCTGTGGTACCCTCCGATTTCGGAAGCCCCTTCCTTTTTGCCTATTTTATGCCGCCCGGGGCCGACCAAACCGTCCACTACCTTGATTATTGGCTTGAACTCAAGCAAACGGAAGGGTTTTCAACAACGCAGGAAAAACAATGGATGGAGGGGATCCAGCCGGGAACAACCATTCACCGGTGGTGTCTGATCCGGGATGTGTTTCATTGGGTTGGG
>JBAXFM010000222.1:0-8752 GCA_037139855.1 Bacteroidota bacterium | reverse complement strand
ATTGCCATTTTTGAAAAGCCGGAACTGAATTTTGCCAAAAATAAGGCCGAAGGCGACGACATCCTGGGTGATGCCTATGAATACCTGATGCGGAACTTTGCGACCGAAAGCGGCAAAAGCAAAGGCCAGTTTTATACTCCAGCTGAGGTGAGCCGCATCATGGCCAAGATCATCGGAATCAACAATGAGAACAGCACCGCCAACACCACTATTTATGACCCCACCTGCGGATCGGGTTCCCTGCTGCTGAAAGTGGCCGATGAAGCCGAACGAAAGATCACCATCTACGGACAGGAAAAAGAGAGCGCCACGGCCGGATTGGCACGCATGAATGTGGTGTTGCACAATTGTCCCACGGCATTGATCAAATGCACCGGCAACAGTACCCTGTCTGATCCTCAATTTACCGAAGAAAATGGCGGACTACAGCAGTTTGACTACATTGTGGCCAATCCGCCATTCTCCTCTAAGAACTGGAGCAACGGACTCGATATTTCATCCGAAACCGCCGACAGATATGGCCGCTTCGATGGTTTTGGCATTCCGCCCGACAAGAACGGCGACTTTGCCTTTCTTCTGCATATGATCCGTTCGTTGAAGAGCAAGGGCAAGGCATCGGTTATTCTTCCCCATGGCGTGCTGTTTCGTGGCAATGCAGAGGCTGAAATTCGCAAAAACCTCATCCGCCGTGGATATATCAAAGGAATTATCGGATTGCCTGCCAACTTGTTTTACGGCACCGGCATCCCGGCCTGCCTCATTGTGATCGACAAGGAAAATGCCAATAACCGGAAAGCCATTTTCATGATCGATGCCGGCAAGGGTTTTACCAAAGATGGTCCTAAAAACCGACTCCGCGACCAGGATATTCATAAAATCGTGGATGTGTTTAACAAGCAACTGGAACTGCCGAAGTACAGCCGCATTGTTCCCATCACCGAAATAGAAAACAAAGAGTACAACCTCAATATCCCCCGCTACATCGATAGCCAGGAGGATGAAGATATACAGGATATAGAAGCGCATCTCAAGGGGGGTATTCCAAATGCCGACCTGGAAGCGCTGAATCATTACTGGCAGGTCTATCCCGGATTACGGAACGTATTATTTGCGCCGCATCAGCGACCCGGTTACAGCGAACAAAAGGTTGATAAATCAGCCATAAAAAGCGCCATTTTCTCGCATCCGGAGTTCACCAATTACAGCCAAAAGGTTTTCGGGGTGTTTGAAAGCTGGAAACAACAAACAATTCCGACGCTGAAAAATATGGAGCCGGGGGTAAAACCAAAAAAACTCATCCACGTAATATCGGAAAATCTGCTGCTGGGTTTTTCCAACCTCAGCCTCATCGACCGCTACGATGTATACCAGCACCTCATGACCTACTGGAGCGAAACCATGCAGGACGATGTGTATGTGATCTCCGACGATGGCTGGAAAGCCGGCCGTGAGGTTTATCGCATCCATAAATCTGCCAAAGATAAAAACGGTAAAACCAAAGACAAGGAAGTGGAAGGTTTGGAAGGCATCGAAAGCAAGCTGATCAAGCCCAACCTTATTATAGCCCGGTACTTCAGTACCGGGAAAGCAGAGCTGGAAGAACTCGAACGCCAACGGGATTCATTGGCTTCGCAACTGGAAGAATTGGAAGAAGAGCATGGGGGCGAGGATGGGTTGCTGGCAGATGCCAGGAAAGACAAGGATAAAATAACGGCAGCCAGCGTAAAAGATCGCCTGCGAAAAATCAGGGGAAGCAAAGCAGATGCCGATGAACAAAAGGCGCTGGAAGCATACCTAAAACTAGCGGATGCCATGGTTGACCTGAATAAAAAGATCAAAGAGCTGCAAAAGATCCTGGAGATAGAAGTCTGGAACCAGTACAAGGTTCTCTCCGATGATGATATTAAAACCATTGTAGTGGACGATAAATGGATTAGTACTATGGATCAGGCCATCCACACGGAGATGCAGCGCATCAGTCAGCGATTGACCCAGCGGATTAAAGATTTGGCCGACCGGTATGATACCCCGATGCCTGTATTGATGGATGAAGTCAGGGTGTTGGAAGAAAAAGTAAATGGTCATCTGGTGAAAATGGGGTTTGTATGGAAGTGAAGGAAGGATATAAACAGACGGATATGGGGTTAATTCCTCTTGAATGGGATGTGAAAGAATTTGAAGAGGTGATGGATGGATTTTCCAGCGGACAAACCCCTTACAGAGCAATTGCAAATTATTATAAAGGGGATATTCCTTGGGTGACAAGTGGTGAACTTAATTACAATGTGATTACGGAAACTGTTGAGAAAATTAGTATTGAAGGTGTCAGAGCCGCAAATTTGAAGATGATTCCAAAAGGAACATTTTTGTTTGCTATTACAGGATTAGAAGCAGCGGGTACAAGAGGAAGTTGTGCGATAACTGGAATTGAAGTGACCACGAACCAGTCATGTATGGCTTTATATCCAAAGAAAAACCTTTTAATCATTCCATATTTGTATCATTACTATGTTAAATTTGGAAATGAACTAGCTTTTGAATATTGCCAAGGAACTAAACAGCAAAGCTATACAGGCGCTATTGCAAAAAAACTCCCTATTATAGTTCCTCCTTCAATTGAAGAACAAACCGCCATTGCCACCGCCCTCAGCGATGCCGATGCTCTAATCACCAGCTTGGAGAAACTCGTTGAGAAAAAGCGGGCCATCAAGCAGGGTGCGATGCAGAAGTTGTTGAAGTCGAAGGAAGGTTGGGTAACTAAGACCTTGGGGGAAATTGGAGTTTTAAAAAACGGAATAAATAAAGCAAGTGAGGATTTTGGATTTGGTTATCCATTCGTAAACCTCCTTGATGTCTTTGGAGAAACAAAAATCTCAACAAATGAATACCTCGGACTAATAAATTCCAATGTTTCAGAACGGAAAATGTATAATTTAATCAAAGGTGATGTGCTTTTCATACGTTCTTCTGTAAAACCTGAAGGAGTGGGATTAACATGTGTGATTGATCGAGATTTAGAGAATACGGGTTTCAGTGGATTCATAATTAGATTTAGAGACTTTGGTATTCTAAGTGATGAATTCAAGGAATATTGCTTTTATAGTTATGATTTTAGAAATAGTTTGATCGCAAGCAGCTCTGTGAGTGCAAATACCAATATTAATCAGGAATCATTGAAGAAACTATCAATATGTTATCCTGAGTCAAAATCTGAACAAACTCATATCGCAAGTATCATTTCAGATATGGACACAGAAATCACAATTATGGCCCAGAAATTAGTCAAATGCAAAATGCTTAAACAAGGCATGATGCAGGAGTTACTCACCGGTAAAACACGATTAGTTTAACTGTTCAAATTCAAAATACATGGATAAAATAGCTCAAATCAATTCAGTGTTGAAAGCTTATTTTGAGATGAATCCCACCTCAGACACCTTACTGGCCAAGGAATTCATGCCACAATTCATCAAAGCAGGTATCTTCGTTAAAGACCATCGAGGTGGATTGCCGATCAGGAAAATACTCAGGGCATTGGATAAAGCAAAACAGCTTTACCGTATTCCGTTTGTCATGGCGGAGCGGAAGCCAAAAAACACAAACTGGTATTTCGCAAACAGCACATACCTTAGCCTGATTGAAGAGACGGTCACCGCCATATACCCAAAGCATGCATCAAAACCTAAAACCAGTTCCCGGAAATCAAGCGACGAACACTATGTGATTGACCTGTGCGACAAATGCCTTGGGAAAATAGGCTTACGCCAGCACCGGTTTGATTTCCTGCTTGGCGACACAAACGCAAAAGGCAACCGTGCGAAGCTCCCGATTGACGTTTACTACCCAGACCTGAACCTCGTGGTTGAGTATGAAGAATACCAGCATTCTCATGCGGTTAACCACTTCGACAAACCCGATGTTATCACGGTAAGTATTGTTCATCGCGGCGAACAACGGAAAATATATGACCTTCGAAGAAAGGAAGTTTTGCCAAAACATGGGATTCAACTTGTGGTGATAAGCTATGAGTTGTTTGATTGCGACCGGCGGCATAAGATTGTGAGGGATGGAGAGCTGGATTTGCTAAGGGTGAAGGAGGTTTTAGAGGAACAGTTAAATGAAAATATTAAACAGTAAAAAACAAGTATTATGAGTGAACAAGAATCAAAATTATTTTTAAGACCAATTAACGACCTCTTGGACGAGCGATTTTTCATACCTGCGTACCAGCGGGGATATCGGTGGTCACCGCTGATGGTCAAACAATTGCTTGATGATATTTGGGACTTTAAAACAAACATGCCAAAGTATGACCCAAAGGAGGAAATACCCTTTTATTGTTTGCAACCCATCGTGGTAAAAGAAAAAACCATCAATGGTAAAAATCAATGGGAGGTTATCGACGGACAACAACGACTGACCACCATCCTGATCATTCTGTACTATTTTAACCAAACGGAGTTTAAAAAGCCAAAAAGAATCTTCTCGCTATCTTATCAAACCCGCGAGGATAGCGACTATTTTCTTCAGCACATGGATGATTCTGCGTGGGCCGATAAAAATATCGACTATTTCCATATCCACGCAGCCTATCAGGAGATTGAAAAATGGTTTAATGGTCTTACACCGGAGAATGAGGCGATCAGGGGCGATTTCTATACCATTTTGATTAACCAGGTAAAAATTATCTGGTACAAGGTGGTTGAATTATCGACCAAAACGGAGGATTCAGCCTCCATCGATATTTTCACCCGGTTGAATATTGGCAAAATTCCTCTCACTAATGCTGAGCTGATCAAAGCCATGTTCCTGCAAAAAGGAAATTTCCAGGAAGATAAAATCAGCTTAAAACAATTGCAGATTGCCTCGGAATGGGATGCCATCGAGAAGGAACTTCAAAAAAAGGATTTTTGGTTTTTCATTTACAATCCAGGCAACCCGATCAGATACGTCAATCGCATTGAGTATATCTTCGACCTGATGAAAAATAAGATACGGGACCATGAAACATACTTCACTTTTAATGAGTTTCAAAAGGATTTTACGGAAAGTAAAAAGGGAAAGGAACGGCCCGATATTGATGCACTATGGCTTAAAGTTAAAAAATATTTTCTCTGTTTTGAGCAATGGTACAACAGCAGGGAGTTGTATCATCTTGTTGGTTTTCTTGTAGATTGCGGGAGCGATATCAATAAACTTAAAACACAATCAGAAGGAAGTTCAAAAACATCATTTATCAACTATTTAAAACTGGAGATCGGAAAGCAAATAAAATGTCAGGTGGATGAATTGGTCTATAATGATCCACGCGTGAAAAAGGTATTGCTGCTTTTCAACATCCAGACCATCCAGGTAACTAAAAACACCGATATGCGTTTTCCATTCAACCGGTACAAGGAAGAACAATGGGATATTGAACATGTTCGGTCCCTGACAACCGAATTGATAGCTGGGAACAAAAGGAAGAGGTGGGCCGGGGATATTTTAGAATATTTTACGGGTGAAAACGGATGGTCCGATCAAGTTGCCGATGGCAAGGTTAACTCGGAAAGAGATATCCAGCAGGATGTTGTGAATACATTGACCGATAAAGAAAAGGGTTTTTGCAATCGGTTGTTGAAAATTCTTGATTCCGAAAAAATTGAAGATGATTATTTTGATTTGCTATATCGCAATTTAACAACCTATTTTGGTGAAGAAGCAGAGCCTGAGACAATTAACAGTATTTCAAATCTGGCTATACTTGATTTTTCGACCAACCGCGGTTATAAAAATGCCATGTTTCCTATCAAACGGAAAAGAATCATTGAAAACGACATGACTGGTGTTTTTGTGCCCATTTGCACGAAAAATGTGTTTCTGAAGTCGTATAGTAAAAAAATGGGCGAAGTAATGTATTGGAAAGAGCACGATGCCAATGACTACCTTTCGGCCATCAAACAAATGTTAAAGGAGTATTTACCCATTCAACAAACCAGCAATGAGCAATAACGAAATTGATTTACTGTCGGGAAAACGGTCCACGTTCTTTAATCTTTTCACCGAAAAAGGATACCACATAGAAATTCCAATTATCCAACGGGATTATGCCCAGGGCAGGGTGACTTCCTTGGAAATAAGAGAAACTTTCCTTGATGCTTTGTTTGAATACCTTGATGAAGATATCCCCAACCGGGACTTAGACTTCATTTACGGAAGTTTAATAAACAATGGAGATACTTGCTTTGTCCCATTGGATGGACAACAGCGCCTCACAACCCTGTTCCTTTTGCATTGGTACCTGGCCAATTTGTCGGGCAACATGCCTGTTTTCAGAACCGTATTGGCCAAAGGTGCCAAATCGAAGTTCACATATAAGACCCGCACAAGTTCTACCGAGTTTTGTGATGCGCTCTTGCTGAATGAAACAGACCTGTCTAAACTTTTGGTACCCGACAAGGGCAAGAAAAATGAACTCTCCAAAACCATCCGGGATTGCGGGTGGTTTTATCTTTCATGGGAAAATGATCCAACCATCCAGTCGATGCTGATCATGTTGGATGCGATTCACCAAAGATTTTCAAAAAAGCCGGAGTTCTTCCTCCGGTTAACCAACGAGAACCGACCCATCATCACGTTTCTGTTACTGTACTTAAATGAATTTAAGTTGACTGATGATCTGTACATCAAGATGAATGCCAGAGGAAAGCCTCTTACGACCTTTGAAACCTTTAAAGCCAAATTCGAGCAACATATCGAAACATTGAAACTGGATACTGCCAATCCCCGCACCTTGATATTCGATGACAAAGAAAAAACAGTTTCAACGAAAGAGTATTTTTCTTATAAAATTGATACAGAATGGGCCAACCTGTTTTGGAATTACAAGAATGTGTTCAGCCATGACGATTCCTTTGATGAAGAGTTGATGAATTTTATCCGGGTAATCATTGCCAACCAGCGCGCTATTGACAGTAAAGGTGATAAAAACGAAAAAGATGAGATTTTAGAAGATTTGATAGGCACACTGGTAGCCAGGCAAAGGAAGGACTATACCGATAACATTACCTTCCATAAATACAATGGCTGGGGAGTATTAACAAATGACGGCATAATCTATCTGATTGATGCGTTGGACCGCCTTGTCAATGGTGACCAAAAAATTATCACACACCTTTCTGAAACATTTTACTTTGATGAGCAAAAAACATTCATAGCAATCCTCAGTCACGATTTGGGACTAATCCCGCGGGTACAATTCCATGCTTTTGTAAAATATTTGATATGGAATAAAAGTGCCGTAGGTCTTGCGGATTGGATGCGCGTGATCCACAACTTATCCGGAAATACGGTAATCGATGGTGCCGAGGATGTTGCAAAAGCAGTTAAATCAATAGAGATTATGCGGCCTGTCAGCAAACATATTCTGGATTTTCTGATAGGTCAAGATGCCAGAATAGAGTTTTTCAACTCTCGTCAGATCCAGGAGGAAAGAATAAAGGCGCACTTGATCAAAAAGTCGGCTATTTGGAAAGACGCAGTCGAAGCGAGCGAAAAGCACCCGTATTATGCAGGACAAATCGGCTTTCTGTTAGAATTCGCGGGCATCCTGCCATATTATGAAGAACACAGTGATTGTGAATGGACTGATGAACAGGACAGGATTTTCTTTAAGGATTTTTCAAATTATACGGATAAGGCGTCTGTTGCATTTAACTCTATTGGCCCAGAAAACAATGAAGATTTTTTATGGGAACGGGCAGTGTTGTCAAAAGGAGATTATTTAATCCCGGTAAGTCCGTATCGAAAGAATTTGTTGAGTACGAATAGAAACGTCAGGGATTATCGCTGGAAAAGATTGTTCAGGTTAACACCTTTGGGAGCTAATGAGCAAGAATACAAAGAATGGAAAGACAGAAGATTTTTCGTCAAGGATGTTTTTGATGATCCGAATTTTAAAAGTGAAAAGTTCACGGAATCGTTAAAAAAAATATGTAAAACTTTGCCAAACGACTGGCGTAAACATTTCATTGACAACCCTGAACTGATCAGGTACTGTCAACAAGGTTTCATCAGGTTTGAGACAGAAGCAAAGATACTCTTGTTTAAAGAATCCCAGATGAATCATTACCACAGGGAAATGTACTCATATGTAATATTCTTAAAAAGGTTTAGTCAAAAGGAGGTATTTTTACCTTTTAAAAATTGTTGGCATTACGAGGTCAAGAGTGCTGAAGAATATTCATGTGCGACGGTTGGCGATTGGAGCTATGAACGAAAGCAGTATGCCATCGATATATATTGCGACAAAGTAAGTGGCTTTTTAAAAAATCCATTTGAAATCAGGTTCTATAAGCCGAAAGGAGGTAATAATAAGGCTGATTTTTCCAGTGAAATAATATCTATATTGGAATCATTGAATTTTGAATTTTGTATAGAGCCTTTTGGTTTTTGGATTTCAGAGAAGAATGAAGAAAAAACCATGTCTACCATTAAAATATTGTGCAGCCAGTTAAATGAGCTGCAATAAGAGTGATGCTGGAAAGGACATAATATGCTTGCAAAATGCAATCAGGCATGAAAAAACTAAAAATCTTCATCAGCAGCGTCCAAAAAGAATTCGCCCACGAGCGGCAAAATCTTTTTGAATACCTGAACAGCGACCCACTGCTGGGCCTGTTTTTCGAACCCTATTTGTTTGAAAATCTGCCCGCTGTGGATCAGCGGGCAGATGCTGTGTATATCAAAGAGGTTACCGAATGTGATATTTACC
>JBAXFM010000221.1:0-8763 GCA_037139855.1 Bacteroidota bacterium | reverse complement strand
GGCCGGGTAAAAATCCCCAGATGGCTGAGCAACTTTTCAGGGAAAAAGATTGAATTTGATATAGTTGCCGGACTTAGCAGCATAACACGTCCCATCACCGATTATGCCATGGTGATCCAGTGCGGCGGATGCATGATCACCCGCAAACAGATCATCAGCAGACTTAAACCTGCCATTGATGCAGGAATCCCGGTCACCAATTACGGCATGGCAATCGCTTATTTTCATGGCATTTACAACAGGGCGATAGCTCCATTTACGAAAGGCGGGGCTGAGAGAGTGGATTATCTTTAGGAGAATGAATTACGATTTACGATTTGGGATTTACGATTTACGAAAAAGGCATTGTGCCAACGAATAAAAAAAAACTTAAATTATGAATGAAGGTTATTGTTGTTATCAATCGTAAATCGTAAATCAAATATCGTAAATCAAATATCGTAAATTATCACGGCACCGACAACGATACCGGTACCACCTTCCCGTTAAAATACTTATGTCCGCTGACTGCGAAATCGGCGATAAAATGAGCAATCTGGGCAGGGTTTTGCAGCGCTTTTGCCCCTGGGAAAGCCTTCATGAACATCTCGGTTTGAACAGCTCCGATGGCCAGACAGTTGACTTTGATTTCCTGTTCAACCAGCTCTTCTGCCATAACTTCTGTGAGAATGGCAAGCGCGCCCTTGCTGGCGCTGTAGGCAGCCAGTCCTGGAAATTTTTTACTCCCCTGCACACCGCCTATGCTGCTGATATTCACCACATGGGCGCCCTTGTTCAAAATGGGCAACAGGGCCTGGGTGAGAAAGAAAGGACTTTTAACATTCACATTGAAGGTATCGTCAAATTCCTCCAGACCGAATTTTCCGAACGGTTTATTGACCAGTTTCCCTGCATTGTTGATCAGGATATCGCAGGTATGAATAAACGTTTCAAGTCGCTGAACAATAAACGGATAGAATTCGAATTGTGTAAGATCAAACTCATAGGGAGTCACTTTGGCGTCGGGATACATGCGAACGCACTCCGTCGCCAATTCTTTGAGTGCTTTGCCATTTCGTGAAATGGCCACAATGTGATTCTGCTTATGTTTGGCTAACACCTTAACAACTTCGAACCCGATTCCTTTGGCAGCGCCGGTAACAATGATGTTCATGACTTTGTATTTTTGACGCTAAAAGTAAATAAAAATCCCGAGATAGAGAGATTGTCAGATATTGACTGCAATTCAATAATAAAAAAGGCCCGTGACGATCAATTGCCACGGGCCTTTTTTGTCATTGTATCATATTATTGAACAACGATCTTTTTTACCGTTGTGCCCTTGTCTGATTTGATGCGAAGCATATAAATTCCACGGGCGTATGAAGATACATCAATGGTATTCGTATATTGACCCTTGAAATAGTTCAGATTGTCCTGATGGAGAATAGCTCCTTGCAGCGATAGAAGTTCAATTTTAACGTTTTGAGGTTCGGTGATGGTAAAACCAATATTGACAAGATTTGACGCAGGATTCGGGTAAACGCTCAGGTCGTTGAAAATAGTAGTTTCATCGGTGCCAACCATTGGTGAATAGCTAATATCCCAACCCGGTCCCCTTATGGATCCATTGCTGGTCCACATAAGCATAACCGATCCCGTTGTTGATTCAAGCGGGGGAGGTAAGGTCGTGTAATTGCCTGACCAGGTCGCGAGCAGAGCGCTGGTTCCAAGATCGTAAACCTGTACACGGTCATTATCCTGTTCGGTGTTAAAACTATTGACAGTCAGAATTAATTTAGTAGCCCCGGCGGGCATGATTTTCCATTTGCAATTGGAACTGTTGCGATAATCAAAACGATCGCTGCCATCGGTAATCCTGCACCAACCATCCAACAGGGTAGTGGATGATGAACAAAATTTCTCAAGATTTGCAGTGTAATTTGCCCGCCATCCCGGAGCGTTGGTTGTTCCGTCGGTGGTAAATGTGATGAACATCCTTGGCCCAGTAGTGGTCACAGCCGGCATGACAGATGGTGTGCCTGAAAAGGTTCCGATCAGTGGCGCAGATGCATTGCTGCCGTCATACACTTTAACAATATCACCTGTGGCGGTATTGAATTGCGCAAAGTTGAGTGTAATCGTACTCACACTGTCATCGGGGGCAATCAGCCAGCTACAATTACTGTTGTCCTGGTAATTTGCAGCAGGACCGCTGCCATCTTCAACAGAGCCAAAATCGTAGGTATTCACCAGGGTAGTACCTGTGCAAAAGGTGGGATACTGAGATGTGTTTGGTTCGATATGCAACACTGCGCTTTGACTGTTGTTGAACGTATATCCGGCAGGATTAAGGTTGTTCAGATAAAAATATCCGTTTGACGAACCACTCCACCCCCAATTCATGTGATAATAATCGGCTCCCTGAAAACCATCGCATACCCAGGAATGTCCGCCACCCGGCCCCTGACCACCATATTGAAGAGGCTTGCCTGCACTCAGGTCACCTTGAAGCATACTGTTCCAGGCGGTGGTGGAATATGACATTTTATTGGCTGAAATACACGAAGAAGAATACCTGAAGTAGTTTATAAGGGCACTTGGCACTGTATTCTGATAAGCGCCTGAAGAACAGGCTCCATCATCATTATACATCATATTGACACTTACGCCGGCATGATAGGAAATCAAGGCAATCGGGTAACATTCCTTGGAAGGGGAATCAGTCATCCCGTTCCAGTCATAGGTGGTATTTCCAAAGTCAGCGCATTGCTGCGGGTATCCCCCGTTCGGTGGGGTATAACAATGTGACCCCGTTCCGGTGTTGGGCCATCTCCAGTAGTACATGATCTGAGCCATGGCTGTTGCAACGCATCCTACTGTAACATGACCGCCAAAGGAACCACAAGCCGATTCTGCCGGACACAATGTGTTATAGGGAAATCCCTGATCCCAGGTACTGGCAATGAGGGGAGCCACATCAGTTACTGCCGATTGTCCATCGGTCAGTGAAATAGGATTTAATGTAGATAATCTGTTCCATTCACTTGAAATTGAGGCATCAGGAAGAACATTCTTGTGAATATTTTCAGTAATTTCCTGTTTTCTGAGGCCCATCCAGTAAACAAAATTGTCGGACTGGTTTTCAAAACTGACATGTGAATCAAAAGAATAACCGATCACCGGTAAACAACAATCATCGGCAGAGATGATGATAAACCCGCTACCTGAAAAATTAAACGTGTAATAGACAGGAATGTCTCCTGCCTTTTCTACGTACTCGCTGGAGATTTTAATGTCATTGAAAGCAATGGTTTTGGAAAGGTGACTGGACAAACGTTCATAATAGAAGTTTTTCCCTGTCAGTTTGGCCTTGTTAATATCAACAAGTTTTGCAGAAGCGCTGATACTGAAGAAAAGGATTAAAACGGTAAAAAGAATTGCATTTTGTTTCATGAAAAGAAAAATTTTAATAACGTTGGACTAATTCATTTTCTGATGCAAAGGTAAAGCGAATTTGGACACGAAAAATAGCGGCTCTTTTTGAAGTTCTTAAATTGTATAAAAAAATGATCATATTGTACTGTATCAGCCAACTTTTTGTAACTTTGCAATCTGGAAAATCATTGCTCAAAACCATCAGTAAAAACCAACAACAAATCATGAAAAAAATCTTTATGCTCTCATTTATTCTGTTCCTATGGATGAATTTTTCATTCGCGCAACAGGATGCACAAAAGCCTATCGTGAGTAAGGCTACATATTTTGACGTATCCCCTCCCTTAAGGGATATGGTAAAGCAAGCAGATGCAAACGTTGACAATTCATGGAAACAGGGAATTGTGAAAAACAAACTGAACACCATTGGAAATGGAAACAGTGAAACTGATGCCCCTGTGGTCGATCCTATTCGTCAAACAACCTTTGGTGATGCAACAACCGATACCACCATTCAGAATTTCGATGGCGTAGGTCCCAATGGCGGCTGGCCCCCCGATACGGATGGGGATGTTAGTCTCACCCATTATATGCAGGTGGTAAACACCAGGTTTGCTGTTTATGATAAAAACGGAAACAAATTGATGGGCCCAAGCGCCAACAGTACCATCTTCAACGGGTTGCCAAACAACTCAAACGATGGAGATGCTGTTGTGCTGTATGATGAGAATGCCGACAGATGGTTGTTCAGCCAGTTTTCGCTTCCCAACTATCCAAACGGTCCTTTTTACGAAAATGTTGCCATTTCTCAAACCAATGATCCCACTGGAACATGGTACCGTTATCAATTTTCTTTTTCCGATATGCCCGACTATCCTAAACTTGCCGTATGGGGCGATGGCTATTATATGACAATACGTCGTTTTACATCAGGTTCAGGCAACTGGATTGGCCCGGCAGCGGTTGCCATGGACAGAGCCAAAATGCTTGTTGGCGATCAAACCGCAGCCATGGTACAATTTAACATGCCTTCTTCAGCAGAAGGCACCCAGGCTGCCGATTGTGACAGCGATTTTCCACCTGCGGGCACTCCCTGTCCAGTTGGATACCTCACTTCATCTACGGTTAAATTATATGATTTTCATGTGGACTGGACAACTCCTGCCAATTCAACGTTCCTCCAGAATTATACTGTGCCAATTTCGATGTTCAGCAGCTGGTCATCCGGCACAGGCAACATTATTCCTCAAAAAAATACAACCGTAAAACTTGATCCCATGTCGGGAAAAAGAATCATGTTCCGCATGCCCTACCGCCAATTCAGTGGTTACTCTTCGATGTTGTTAAGCACCACCGTGAATTTAAGCGGCATTGCAGGCATTCGCTGGATGGAATTGAGATGGGCAGCAGGTGCTTGGACCTTGTATCAGGAGGGAACCTATTCTCCCGATGCCAATCACCGCTGGATGGGTAGTATGGCGATGGATGAGTCAGGAAACATAGCCCTTGGTTTTTCCATATCAAGCTCAACCATGTTCCCGTCAATTCGCTACACAGGCAGAATGAATGGTGATCCATTGGGTGTTATGACCATTGCTGAAAAAGGTATTATCAATGGAGGTGGCTACCAATCCACTAGCGATGGCCGTTGGGGCGATTACAGCGCAATGACTGCTGACCCTTCCGTACCCGGCAAATTCTGGTACACCCAGGAATATTATTCGACCTCTTCAAGTTCAAGCTGGAAGACAAGAGTTGGTTCATTCTCATTTAGTAATGTATTTTCAACTGTTGCCACAGCACTTCCAAATCCGGTATGTTCAGGCGATTCCACTCAACTCACCGTCAACGCTTATGGTGGTTCGGGAACCTATACTTATTCATGGAGTTTAAACGGAACCCCTTTTTCAACCTCACAATCCGTTAAAGTGGCACCGATTGACATTACAAATTATGTTGCAACTACCAGCGATGGGGCTTCAACCCGTAATGATACCGTTCAGGTAAACGTTGCCTCAAAACCCGTTGTTTCAGCAGGTGCTGATACCGTCGTATGCTGGTATGTTACTTCTGTTGCACTTCACGGATCTGCAACCAATTACAAACAATTTGGCTGGAGTTCAACAGGTAGCGGAACGTTCAGCAATACCTCAACCTTTGAAACTACATACTTCCCCAGCCTGGATGATAAACTGGCAGGATTTGTAGATGTTAAACTGGTAGCCAGTTCAAACGCACCATGTACAGGTAATGTGACCAGCACCAAACGGATCACCTTTGATGTATGCACCGGCATCGTTGGACAAAACAACACAGAACCAGGCCTTTTAATTCAACCCAATCCTGCCCATGGCAATGTTGCCATTGCTGTTAAAGGCATCAGTTCCGGTTCCGCAACATTGAGCATATCATCAATGGATGGGAAAAGTCTTTTCTCAGAAGTTATCAATGCATCCTCAACCCCGGTTCTACGGAAAATGGATATCTCAGGCTATGCCAGGGGAATCTATTTTGTACAATTGACTACCGGCACAAAAGTGATCACTGAAAAGATGATCGTTCAGTAATAACTGAATGAAGTAAAATAAAAACACTGTTAATTTCTTAACAGTGTATTTATTTTTATATCTTTGCACAGTTCATAAAAATAAAATTTGGTTCTTCAGGGCAGGGTGAAATTCCCGACCGGCGGTAAAGTCCGCGACTCCCGAAAAAATCGGCAGGTCATTTCTGCATCATTTTAAGGGACCCGAGCCGTTGCAACTACGGCACCGACAGTAAAGTCTGGATGAAAGAAGAATCGTATTTAATCTGACCAATTTATCATTTTAAATAGGATTACGCCCTGTTGCCATTTGGTGATGGGGCGGTTTTGTTTTAGAATATCGAATATCGAATATTGAATATTGAATATTGAATGACGAATGACAATATTTACATGAGAAGGGCGCTTAGCCTGGCAAAGCGGGGAGCCGGATGGGTGAATCCGAACCCCGTGGTTGGGGCTGTGCTGGTAAAGGATGGCCGGATTCTCGGAGAGGGTTTTCATGAATTTTTCGGAGGCCCGCATGCTGAAGCTAATGCCCTCCAGGGAGTTTCTGACGAATCGGCTGCCGGTTCTGTTTTATATGTTACTCTCGAACCCTGTGTGCATGAAGGTAAAACGTCACCTTGTGTAAACCTGATTTTGGAGAAAAAAATTACAAAAGTTGTTGTTGGAATGGCAGACCCGAATCCGCTGATAAATGGACAAGGGATCTCATTTCTGCAATCAAAAGGTATACAGGTCGAGGTTGGACTGATGGCCTCCCGCGCCAGAGAGATGAATGAAGTGTTTATCAAATATATCACCACCAAACATCCTTTTGTCCTGCTGAAATCGGCCATGACCCTTGATGGAAAAATCGCAACCGTTACCAATGCCTCCCGCTGGATTACCGGTGAAACTTCCCGGAAAATGGTTCATCTCCTCCGTCAGCGCCTGAGCGCGGTGATGGTCGGTGTGAATACGGTCATGTTTGATGATCCGCTGCTGAATATCAGACTGAAAGGAGTCTGTAAAAATCCGTTGAAGGTAATTGCCGACACGCATGGACGCATTTCAACGGAAGCTAAAGTTTTAACCAATGACCCGCAATTAACCCTGATCGCCACCACTGATCTTGCTGATCCGGTGAAATTAAAACAAATTGAACGCATGGGCGCCCAGGTGATGATTTGTCCGTTAAAAAACAACATGGTTGATCTCGGTTTCGTCATGAATTCACTGGGTGTGATGGGCATCGACAGCATCATGATTGAGGGAGGCAGCACGCTGGCCTTTTCAGCTTTGCAGGAGGGAATTGTAGATAAAGTGATCAGTTTCATCGCTCCCAAAATTCTTGGAGGAGCAAACGCACCAACAGCTGTTGGCGGGATTGGTATTGAAAAAATGGAGGATGCCATAACCCTAACCAAAATGAGAACCAGAAAAGTGGGTCAGGATTTGATGATAGAAGCATGGCTTAAATAAAGTCAAAATGCAAAATGCAAATGGCAAAAGTCAAAATGCAAATGGCAAAAGTCAAAATGCAAATTGCAAATTGCAAAAACAAAATGGAACAAGGATTAATTACCATGAACATTTGACATTTAACTTTTAATATTTGACTTTTGACTTTTCATTATGTTTACTGGCATTATAGAAGAAACCGGAATCATTACAGCAATTAAAAACGGAGCTCATTCGTCTCAATTGACGATACAGGCCAAAGTGGTTGTTACAGATGTAAAAGTGGGCGATAGTATTTGCACCAATGGCATTTGCCTTACGGTAACTGAATATGGATCAGATTACTTTGTGGTTGATGTTATGCCGGAAACCATCCGGCAAACAAGTTTCAACTCATTGAAACCCGGAAGCATGGTCAATCTCGAAAGAGCGCTGCGTCTCATGGACCGCATTGGCGGTCACCTTGTAAGTGGCCATATTGATGGAACAGGGAAGATTATCCGCCGGTATGTAGAAGACAATGCTGTTTGGTTTAAAATTAAAGCAGACCCCTCAATTCTGGACTATATCATTACCAGGGGTTCCGTTGCTCTTGATGGAATCAGCCTTACTGTAACCGATGTGGATACCAGATTTTTTAGTGTTGCCATCATACCGCATACACAAAATGCAACCACCATTCTGCAAAAAAAAGCCGGGGAATTGTTGAACATTGAATGCGACATTCTTGGGAAATATATTGAAAAACTACAACAAAAAAATCCTGCTAATCTGAGAATTGACATTGACTTTCTTGCTAAAAATGATTTTTTATAACACCTTAAAAAAAACAATTCTGCGCAAATCTGCGCTTTAATCCGCGAAAATCTGCGTGAACATTCTGCGTGAACATTCTGTGTGAACTTTTTAAAATATAAATATGTCAAAATATAAATTTAACACCATTGACGAGGCGCTTGACGACATCCGGAATGGCAAAATGATTGTGGTTGTTGATGATGAAGACCGGGAAAATGAAGGTGATCTGGTGATCGCTGCGGAGAAAGTCACCCCTTCTGTTATCAACTTTATGGCCAAACATGGTGGGGGGCTGATTTGTCTCCCTATTGTCCGCGACCGTTTGGAAGAGCTTAACATTGAAAGGATGGTGGTCAAAAATACCGATCCGAACCGAACTGCCTTTACGGTATCTGTTGATGCCATTGAATGTGCTACAGGCATTTCTGCACAAGAACGTTCGCTGACAATAAACAGATTAATAGACAACCAAACCAAAGCTCGTGATTTCACCCGGCCCGGTCATATTTTTCCGATTGAATACCGTGAAGGAGGGGTGCTGGTCAGGGCAGGCCATA
>JBAXFM010000220.1:0-8862 GCA_037139855.1 Bacteroidota bacterium | reverse complement strand
TCAAAATTAAAAATGATTCTTCAGTTACAGAATACTATAAGGCCTTTGCACAACAGAATGATGTAAGACTTATTTACATCGCCGAAAACATCATCATATGTGATACACTGCTAATACCCAATTCTGCTTTGCTTGCAAAAGCAGTTCGCAATAATGACACTTTAATGAAGGAGTTTAGCATAGACAGTTCAGAATCAACAGCTAAAGAGTTTTTAACTAATAAACCTAATGGACTATCTTGGGATAAAGACAAACGACATAAATATTCTAAATTCATCACAGACTTAAAACCAACAAGTATTCAATTTTATAGAATTATTTTTAATAAAACAAAAACAAAAGGAATACTCCTTTATCACTTCACCATTTGGGGATATCTTGATGGAGATGCTTGTTTCAGCCTCGAAAATCAAAAATCAAATTGGTCAATTAAAGATTATCACTGGATTTCGGTTCACATGAATGAGAAGAGATGGAAGATAGAATAATGAGTGACAACCCAGACACTGTCTTTGCCATTGTGTATTATGAGCCTTTACTGGTGATTTGTTGTTTATTTATAGTATTCCTCAATCACAATCTTCTTCTGGGACATCATTACTTTCCAGGAATTAGGTTCACTCATTAGTTCACCCAAATTCACAGGCAACACTTGCCAACGAAGTCCATATTTATCTATACACCAGCCACATTGAGATTCTACGCCTTCGTGGGTAAAATAATTCCAAAATTTATCAATCTCTTTTTGGTCTTCACAATTGATGGTAAATGCTATTGCGTCATTTAATGGATGATGTTCTTTTTCCGTACACATCAAAGAATACTTTTGTCCAAAAATTTCCACTTCACAAATTTCTGTATTTCCACTGGGTGTTTCGCCAAGTGGCACAATGTCACCTTCTTTAAAATCGCTGCCAAAAATATTTTTGTAATAACCAACAACTTTTGAAATGCTGCCACCATCAGTGGTAAACCAAAGGCTGGGAATAATTTTATTGTGATTCATGTTTTTTGTTTAATCGGTTAATAAATTTCAAAAAATCGCCATCAATAATCAAATATTTTACTCCGTTTTCAGTAGCTGAGCGATGCGTATGGCTATTTGCGGATACTCATTTTGGTTTTCATATAACGCGCCCAGACGCTATAACAATGACTGTTGACATGCAGAGAATCTGATTCGAAAAAATCCTGACGAAGTACCCCTTTCTGATCGTACATCAACGGGCGTAAATCAATAAACCGTGTTTTCTTTCTTTTTTTGGTCAGTTTTTTCAATTGCTGGTTTACCTCGTTTTGCAAGGATAACTGTTTTTTTCTGGCAAAAGAGGGCTTTACCGACAAGAAATAAATGATCGTTTTAGGCAATTTCCGGTGGACTTTACTGATAAAGGTGTCGCAAAGGATGATCAATTCCTTTGGACGTATCCCCTGTGCTAAATCGTTATCCCCTTCGTAAACCACAATGGCGCCTGGTTTATAAGGCAAAACGATATAATTGATGTAATAATTGAGGGCTTTCATGGTTGAACCACCAAAACCACGTTGAATGACGGTTATTTCATCAAAATCTTTTTGTAAATTACCCCATTTACGGATGGTCGAACTGCCGGTAAATAAATAACCACCCAAAGGCGGGAATGAAACGGAATCCTGCCTTAGAAAATCGTTAATCTCAGATTCGAATCCAACTGGAGTCTTTCCAACGATCAATTGGGTAGTTGACTTCGTCTGCGAAAATGATACTCCGCAAAACAGAAACGTAACGGACAATAAAGTGAGGCAAGGTATTTTCATTTTCTAAATTTGTTCTTCAGGTATGATCCTATTTATTAGCAGTTGGTTGGTTTTCTGGTCATATTTCTTGCAATGCGAAACCCAAGGTCGTCAATTTTAAATGATGCAGGATGACTGCGTCTGCGATTGGTAGCCAAACACCCCCTTGCTTCATCATGCCAGCCACCCCCTCTGAAAATACGATATGAACCATAAATGGCTTCATCATATATGTCCGAACACCATTCCCAAACGTTGCCTAACATATCATAAAGTTCCCACGAATTTGGCTCTTTCATTCCAACATCATGGGTCATGTTTTCCGAATTGTCTCTGTACCATGCAATCAAATCTAACTCACCATATCTGATTTCTGTCGTTCCGGCTTTACAAGCATATTCCCATTCAGCTTCCGTAGGCAGTCGGAAACCATCTGCATTTATGTCGAAAGTTACCTCTTCGCTGTCAACATTAAAGAAATAGCATGGGGTTAATCCTAATTTAATTGATAATGAATTACAAAAATTTACCGCATCTTTCCAGGTTACTGATTCAACGGGGAGCCTGTTTCCTTTAAAAGTGCCTGGCGATTCTTTTACAATTTCCCGGTACAACTCTTGTGTTACCGGAAACTTAGAAAGTAAAAAAGGTTCAATTTTAACAGTCCATTTCTGTTTTTTTCTGTCATCTCTTAATTCAATTTCTCCACCTGGTATTTCTACCATTAGTTCGCTTATCGTTGAATTATCTGAGATGTCAATAATATATTGATCCATCAGCAGGTGCGTTTTAGCGTTAAATGCAATGGTCGGTGAGGTTTAAATAATCACTTATAGAAAACTTGTTTGCTGGCAATCATTTCCAATAATCCTTCATTAAATCCGATACCCACTCTGGCTGCCTGATAACACCTTTAGGCTGGAACTCTTTGAACACTGGTTTTATATCCAGCACAGGTGTACCATCAATGGCATCAAAATGTTTGACACTTATGTTTCTGCCATTATGTTCCAGGAGTTCAACCGTGCAAAGCCCAATGGCATTTGGTCTGTCTTTTTTTCGTTGCCCATAGATACCAACCTGTGGATAAGTGGGATTACCTCGTGGATGCCCGGAAAAAATAATGTCGCTGGCTTCGACCTTATCAAAGTAATAGATGATTTCAAGATGCGAAAAATCCGAAATACCATCAAACGCATCTGTCGGAATGTGTTCAGCCAGTTCAATTTCGGACATGATATCTCCCCAAAAATCGTCCGATGGGACAAGCCGGGAGTTCTTTACGGTGGCTATTGGTTTGAAGTTAATTACCATTTGGTTTTTATTTGGACAAGTCAAGTCCATCCTCTAAATTTCTTTTGATCATAGATAAGAGCCGATTACCAGCTTCATCATAATTGTTAAAAATTTCATGAAGACTTTTCTCTCCCCTTTCAAGGTAATAAACTGAATACTTATTAACATCAAGTCTTTCCAGATTATATGCATATTCTTTTGGTTTAGATTCTATCGAATAGAACTTTTCAGAAATATTCAATCTGGTTAATTCTGAAATCAATTCCTCTTTGTTCATCTTGTATCAGGTATTTAATGCTTATTTTGCTCGCCAATACGGATCAAACTCCTTGACCTGACCGCCAATGTTTCCAATATTATAGGAAACCGCATTGTCACTATGCCTTTTACTTTTATGATTATCAATGATCAGGCAAAAGGCAATGATCAATTCTACGTTGCAATCATTGTCAGCAGTGATGGCGTAATTGTCACCTTCGAACCAGCTGACTGCTTCTTTCTCCCACCAGGCAACCTGCGTATTATTCCTGTATATTGAGTATTTTCTTCCCCGATGACCATATACATGATAGATATCCGGGCTGCAGTGACATTGATAGTGCATCTCCCACCATGAGTCTGCCCTGAAGTCAACGGTACTGTTGTCGTGAAGCCGGATACTGTATTTCGGTTTCCAGAAGAACCATTGTTTATTGATCGTTAGCCTGGCTCTGGAAACATCATTCCTGAACAAATTGATAACGGGCAATAACCTGAACAGTTCATTTGATGCCTTGTATTTCGGCTGTCCATCAATGAAGATTTGATACTTATCACCGATGGCAATTTTTTTCTGGTTTATATCTATACGCATGATGGCATGGGTTTAAACTTGTGCAACTCCTTCATATTGAATTCCAAGGATCAGTTTATAACATGTTGGTGCAAACAGGAAACCAACAATTACTAAAACCACCAATGCCAGGATAAAAACGTTTTTAAGCCCGATATTATCTCGAATCCAACTGATCATTGTAAAACCTTTCTTTAGAATTTCAAATTGTCTGTCCAAATATTGCCAATCCCAGTCTTTTACATTCAATTTCAAGTTCTATTTTGGCAGCATCAAGCGATTCCAGTTTTTTGATTGGCATTATTTCATTATTTCCGGAATCATACAGAATAAGCCTGAAATCATTTTGCGTAACATCAAGCGCTCGATTGCTCCTGCTAAATGTGCGATAAACTTGATTCGATTCTTTTATTCCGATTTTCATCGATGGTTCCAGTGGCATCCATTTTCCAATTCTTATCAACCCAAACAGATTATTCGAAAATTTGACTTGTTTTTTGCCGTAATCAATCAGGGAACTTGAAGTTGTAAATCCAACGAATGCTCCTATCAGAACCAGAATTAACGCGGAGAAATACAGACAAGTAAGGATTGATCCTGCAATAAAGACAAACACCCCTGCGGATGAGCCAACGGTACCAAATGATCTGTCAAGTCGGTTATTTGTGATCATTTTACTTTTCTAAATTCCTTTTCGTGTAAATATACATAAAAACCGGTTTTGTTATCATACAGACACCTATAAATCCAGGAAAATATAGCCACGCTTATCGACCATGAAAACACCGGAGACAGCCGATAAATGTCAGAAGACATCGAACATAACAGGATTTTCACCGATTTGTTTTTTCATTACCAGCCATTATGGATAGTTTTATGGTTTTCCTGTAAAACCAATGAACAAACTATGAATAAAATCATGACTATTAAATTCATGCTGCTTTCATTAACCTGCATTTTACCGTTCCTGGCACCGGCCCAGACTCTGCTGAGCGCCCCCCAGAAAATCGTGATTGATGCCCCACGCAACCGTTTGCTGGTATCCAATGAAGGCACCGGGGACATTGTTGAAATTGACAGTGTGGGAATCCAACACCCGTTTGTGCCGGGCGCAGGATTCATAGATGGTATGGAAATCGTGGGCGATACTGTTTATGGCGTGTGTAACGGACGGAAGATCAAAGCATACAACCTGGTAACTAAAAATCTCGTGATGAACATTACCATCCCGGGCACAACGACCAAATATTTATCAAGCATCATTTCCGACTCGGCAGGGCACCTGTTTATCTCCTGCCCGAAGCTGAATGAAATTTACCGGCTTAATATCAGCGACCAGTCCTGGTGGGTCTTTGCCAAAGACAACGGATTGAATAACCCAAACGGGATGCTGCTTGAAAAAGAAAACAACAGAATTATTGTCATTGGCGATTCTCCCAGTCCCTCTTCGATCTGGGCCATCAGCCTGACTGATTCAACCGTATCGACCATAATCACCACCAGTTTGAACAGTCCTGATGGAATTGTCAGAGACAAATTTGGCTATTATTATACCGGAGGGTATTATCTCCCGGCTATTTACATGACGGATCCCAATTTCAGCCAACCCCCCGAAGCTTTTTTTCCGGGAACCAGCATGGTTTATCCGACGTACGATGAACGGGATCACTCTTTACTGATCACCCATTATAATTCAAATACATGGGAAAGGATTCCGCTCACCACAACCGGCATCAGTTCCGGGAAATACACAGATGATTTTACAATGCACCCTGTCTTTCCGAATCCATTCAATTGCTCAGTTACCATTCGGTTTGAATTGAACCGCTATTGTAAAACACACATGGAAGTATTCAATGCCTCAGGAAAATTAATTGCAAAACCGGTTTATAAAGAAAACGACCCCGGGAGTTATTTCATTTCATGGGATGGAAAAAACGCAACCGGAGATGCGGTTGAGGAGGGCATGTATTATTTCAGGATGACCGTGAATGGTGTCATTCAGACACAAAAAGGATTGATGACCAAACACCAATAAAATGACAAGAAAAAATCTTTTATCCACAATTCTTTTTTTCTGCCTGATGATGTTTGAAAGTTATAATTCCGACGGAAACAACATCGCGGTATCCAACATCAGCATTACGGGGCAAAATTTAGTGAATCAATACAGTATGATTAAATTCGACATCTCCTGGGAAAACTCCTGGCGCAATGACATTGCCGGCACGGGGCATGCAATGCCCTATAATTGGGATGCCGCCTGGGTGTTTGTCAAATACCGTGTCAATTCAGGAGCATGGAAGCATGCATGGCTGGATAGCGCCGGTCACATCAACCCGGCAGGGACCAGTTTCGCAACAGGACTGCTTGACCCTGCTTCACCATTCAATACGACATCCAATCCTGGGCTGGGTGTGTTTATTTACCGGGAGGCAAATGATCAAGGCAGTTTTTCCATAACCGGCGCTCAGCTGCATTGGAATTATGGCGCCAACGGAGTGAATGATAATGATATCATAGATAGCGGCCTATTTTGATTGGAGCGGTTTACGCCTTATAACAGAATTAGAGTATGAGAAATCCTGCAGGGGGCCACTACCCGCAGTTCCCAACGAATATGCGTGGGGTACTACAGAAATTGCAAACAGTCAATACACACTGAATAACAGTGGAGATAACAATGAAAACATAGCCTCGAATTACAGTACAACAGCCGGCAATGCAACCTATGGTTCAACAACTCCCCTTGGTGGCAGTATTAACGGACCTGTGAGGGTAGGAATTTTTGCGGGGAACAGCAGCAACTCAGGCCGGATAACATCAGGGGCAACCTATTATGGCATCATGGAAATGACCGGAAATTTATTGGAGCATTTTGTAACAGTTGGTAATCCCGCGGGCAGATTATTTACCGGCATGCATGGCAATGGGGCATTAAATACGACCGGAAATGCTGATGTCGCAAACTGGCCGGGCATCAGCTCTCTGGGCGGTGGATTCCGTGGAGGTTATTGGTACGTTCCGGCATTATACCTGAGGGTTTCCGACCGGAGTGGCGCAGCAGGGACTGATGCCAATCGTTACCACTCCGACGGTGGTCGTGGTGGTCGTTCGGCACCTTCGCTGTAATAATAGAATAATCAATAGTTTCAATTAAAAACAACCAGATAAATGAAAAAGATAACACTCATTTTTGCTTTAATACTGACACAAACGGTTTTATTGCAAGCTCAGTATTCGGGTGGAATTGGCCGGGGCGATGCTTTATTCGAAAGTCTGAATATTCTGATGCATGCAGGGAATGCCAGCAATACACTACCCTCCTCGTTTTCATTGCAGCAGAATTATCCTGATCCGTTCAATCATGCAACAACCATAAAATGTAATATTGCAAAAACAACCCAGGTAAAACTTGTTGTGTATGATATTACGGGCAGGGGAATTCAGACACTTATCAATGAATGTTTACAACCCGGAACATATATGGCTTCATTCGATGGGTCGGCACTACAAAGCGGCGTGTTTTTCTATAAACTTACCGCCGGGGATTATTGTGAGACCAGAAAAATGATGTTGGCAAAACATTGATGGGAGACAACCATGATGATAATCATTTGTCAAGTATAACTGCCATTTTACCGATTATAATTGACCTGAAGACTGTTTTTCAATATTTTCGCATAAATTCTTGTCCCATGAAAAAGATTTTTACCCTGCTTGCACTTATGCTTGCATTTCAATGTGTTTATGCCCAGGAAGGCGAACCGGAAAAGGTTCTCATGAAACCTGCTTTGCTGGTAATCGATGTACAAAAACAATTTCTGCCCATGATGTCCAAAGAAGACCAGGACAGAGCCCTCGAAATGATGAACTGGTCTATCTGGCTCTTCAGGCAATATGGATTACCAGTCATCCGGGTTTACCACACCAGTGAAAAGTGGGGTCCAAAAACGGATTCGCCTGGTTTTGAATTCCACGACTCACTGAAAATCGAACCATCGGATGCGAAAGTGATCAAAACCTACCCGAGTGCATTCAATAAGACAGAGCTCAACAAATTGCTCAAAGAGAAAGGCATCAACACGCTGTTCCTGTGCGGGCTGAGTTCGGTCGGATGCGTACTGGCAACGTACATGGATGCTGCCAACTATGATTACGAGGCTTTTCTCATCAAGGATGCGATAATCGGCCACGATGCCCAATTTACCAATCAGGTTGAAACCATCTTTAATGCCCTGGATCTGAACACGGTCAACTACATGTTCAAGATCCGGAAAGAGTGATGCAGGCTGGGAAAAACCTTCTATCCCAAAATACTATTCGGGAATGTTATAAAGTTTGCAGATCTCTTTATAGGACATGCTTCTTAATTCCTGTTCGCTCCTGTATCCGGGTGTTCCTGATTTCAATGCATGGATGGTGCCGGGGATGGCCACAAACCGGAACTTGCTGCCTGTGGTGGACGGGGGTGTAAACAAGTCGGAGGTGAATTCAATGCTTCCATATTCGTGGATCAGGAAACTCCAGTTTGCACCTACTGCATAAGCCGGCAAGAGGCGGGTGGTCGTGCCTTGATACAAATCATCGGCCAGCCAGCAATAAGCAAGTACAACGCCGCTTTCAACAATATCCTGGGTCAGATCCGGGGCACTGGCGGCGAAATACCAGTCACCCGAATTGCCCGACCAGGTTGTGGGAGAGAACCATTCAGAATAATAGACCGGGGCACTTTGTCCTTCGGGTCCCTGAGGTCCCTGGGGTCCCTCTTTTCCGCATCCTGCAATGATGAGGGCCGAAATGGCCGCGAATAAAAATAATGTCCTTGATGTTTTCATTTTATTGGTATTTGAGGGTTACACATTGGTGGTATGATGGGTTCAACCACTTTTATACTGCAAAAGTAATACAGTTGACCGCGGAAAATGTTACACAATTCCGATTATTTAAAGATTGAT
>JBAXFM010000219.1:0-8944 GCA_037139855.1 Bacteroidota bacterium | reverse complement strand
GTTCGGGTTAGGATTCTGGTTTGGCGATGGCAAAGGTTGTATCAAAGTTGCAGCGGTTGACTTATTGTATAAAAAAAGCCACACGGCTCCAAGGCCAACAGCTCCGAGAATGATCCATGTCCAGTTTACCCCTTTTCCTGACCGTGTTGATACGTTTTGCTCTTCCATTTTATGTTGATTTTTAAATTATACGTAATCTATCATTGAATCATATTGAGCCTTACTGATATCGTTTACACCGAAAATCAGCCTTACAACATTTTGTGTTTTCGGTCCAAACTCACCGTCTACGGTAAGTAGCGCCACTGATCCTAAATTAACCTGCGACGCGGAAAGGTTATCCGACATCGTTTCGCCGGTAGCATCATTATAGATGTAATAGGTTCCATTACCATTATCACCGATACCAATTATGCTACCAACTCCCCTTAAAAACTTATTCAACACGGTCTGCACAACCTTCACATAAATACGTTCACAGTATGCGTTCGCACTGCCAGATGCACCGCTACCGTTTTTAAGCGGAAATTCACCGGCCGTTGTGTTGCATTGCCGTGGAGTAAGGCCAGTTCCACCGGTTTTGCTTCTACCACCAGGGAGAGTTCCGCCGCCGGTAGTTCCACCAGGGAGAGTTCCGCCACCGGTTGTTCCGCCGCCGGGAGGCGTGGTTTTATTTGCCGTCGATGTACCTGTTAGCATGAAGTATGCTGCGATTGCTGCCACTACCAGGGCGCCACCGATTAACAGATTTGTCTGCAGACTATTCTTTGGTTTACGCATGATTGCTCCCATGTTATTTTACTTTAAGATATTGAAATGCGGCAAATGCCAATGATGAAATAAGTACAATTGCGGCAAGGCTGACTCCTACGGTTTCTACTGTTTGTATTTGTCCGGTAAGCTCATAACCCTTGGCCACATCGGTAAAGTTCGGCGCTGTACCGTTTTCCTGGTAACTGATTGCCGCCACCAGCAGCTTCATGGTTTCACCGTCGGAATATTCGATTAACTGATCCTTGTTTATTCCTGTCCGGGCAACAACATTGCCAATGTATGCCTGGGTATTGTTTTCGCTGGATGGCGCCCACCGGTTGATAATTTTATCAATGGTGTTAAATCCTTTATTGATGTAGTTTTGCAATAAAACAAACATGGCACGATACCCATAACCCATCGTTGTAAACGTGCAAAACGCATCATCGTCACCAGGCAATACCTGCCCGATCCACGGCGAAGCGGATTTACGAATGTTTCCAGGGTTATTATTGCGGTATCCTCGTGTCATTATTCTTTGCGATTTCTGGGTTTAAAAAGCATCCAGGCACCAATACCGATACCGAGCCAGATAAGCCAGGTAGGGAATGAGGCGGCTTGCGCTGGCAATGGCGTGATTTTGTCATTCGTTTGCGGTGGAGCAACCATGTCAATTACAGTGGCAACGCCATCGCCTTTTTCTGCCGGTCCCAAATATCTTGGGTCGGAATCGGGAGCTGCATATTCGTTAACCACGCCCGTACTTGTGCTGTTTGTGATGGTAGTTTCCGATACCGGAGGTAATGGAACAGGACCGGCTGTCGTATCAGCATCAATGGCATAAACAGGCTTGCCCGTTACGTCGTTATCCACGCGGATAATCGTCGGTATTTCATTAATTTTTATGCCGCTTTCCGGCAACCATAAATCTTGTGGTGCATTGTCGGCGGAGCCATAGAGTTGCTTTATCATGATTGTTGCTTATTTAAGTCCAAGTTTATCCATCCGGGCGACAATGGCATCATACTTGCGATTGATCTCCCCGAACCAAATTTGCCAACTTGTATAGCCGCTAATTATTGTTTTTAATGTATCCGGCGCTGTTGAATAAAGAGTGTTGTAATAATTATAAACACCTACGAAAACACGATCAGACGATCCAAACAAATCATCAAGTAGTGAAATGTCGGGATCTATTATATATCCCATTTGCGTTTTCAGCTCATTTGCGATTCTGATAATATCTTTGCTTTCGGCATCGGTTAATGGGTTTGTCGTTTGACCGGTCACCGGGTCCGTTTTCGGCAGGGTGTCATTGGGCAAAGGAGCCTGCTCGACTGTGGCATTATTCCTGCCCCAATAGTATATGCCAACCAGTCCGGCAACAATAAGCACAGCGCCCCAAACGTAGTTTTTATTTACGTCGGGCATGTATTCTATGACTGTCGGTCTTCTTGTTAGTGCGGTTGTTGCCATGCTGATCTTTTTTAAATGTAATTAAGCGCCGTACTTACCAGCGCCGGATTTTTCTCAACTTTCTCGGCGAGCTTTATCAGTTTTTTGTTGCCAATCTTTGTTGCTAACATCTGTATTGCCCTGGTAACTTTTGCAACCTCTGATTGATCCGGCGCGTCAACCTGTATCATGATGATCTTTGTTGCCATAGCCGTATTATCTTAAAAGCTGCAGAACGGTCAAAAGGTTTGACTTGTCTGACTCAATTTTTTCGATAATCTCGACGAATAAATTTGTTTCATCCTCGGTCAATCCCTGCACAAACTGCAACACTCTTTGCATTTTCTGAAATTGCGGACTGTTGTAGTCCACCGGCTGGGCGTCGCCCTGACCCGACTGATCTGTCAACATCTCGGCACCGCCACTCATGATGGCCTGGGGCAACCCGGCAAGCATCGGTTTTGACTCCGCCCATTTTACCACGCCCGGAACCACGGCCACAACGCCCTTGAGAACGCCGCCGATTTTCTTTCCCCAGCTCTGCATCTCCTGCTCGTCGTCGTAAATCTCCTGGAATTTTGACAAAGATTCCGTTATCTCTTTGTTTTCTGCCCTTAACTCCTCGATCTCAATTTTAAATTTTGCGATTTGCTCATCCCTGCGGTCCAGCTCAATTTTATGTGAAATGCCAACCAGGTCGCGCTCGTACTTATTTTGCATCTCTGCAAGCTGCGTAGTTTTTTCTTCCACTACACCGGCTAAGGTTGTTTGCCTGTTGAGCATGTCTGAAATCTGCGTTAGCACATCGTTTTCGTTTCTTCTTGTCGTTTCAGATCCGGCGTCCGGGAGTGACAGGTAAAACTCATCCTCAATATGCCCTGCATTTTCCTTCACCGACTTATAGATAGTCACCTTAACGCGGTTGGCCTTTAACTGGCTTATGGCAACGTTAATTTTACGTGTGAACTCCGGAATACCGGTAAGGGCTTTGGCTACCTTAAACGGTTCCTTTGCGGGGTCGTCGTATTCGGCAATGATTGAAAAGCAATAAGGCTGCCCTTTTTTATCGAGCGCCTGAAACTTCTCCTTGGTAAGTTGAATTAAAATATTGTAATCTTCCATTTGCTTTTGGGTTTTGGGTTTTGGGTTTTATGCTTTCTTGGGTGATGCGATTAAAAATTCAACGTAAAGTGTTTGGGTTGCATCGTTATTGGTAACGCTTACCCGTCCGGTGAAATGCTGATGCTTGTAGCACACCGTTTGCATGATATGGGGTTTGATCGGCAACGCCTCGTCGGCGCCAATGATTTCGCCATCCACGGCTTTCGACAGTGATCCAAACACGTTTGCCAGGAAGTAATAATTATTCTGCTGATCAAACTCAACGGTTGTCGATGGCGCAATTACAAGCAGGTCGGAAGTAATGCCGTATTTCAGGATTCCGCGCTCACGAAGTATTGTTTCAATCCATTTCAGTAAATCCATTGCGCGTTATGATTTAAGTTGATAATAAACCTTTACGGTATAAGGATAAGCTGGAGCATTACCCAGGTCTTTGATAAATCCCTTAAGCCTCTGATTGCTATCAATCGACTGCATGATGTTCAGCATGTCTGCGCGGGTCGCCATGGTACTTTTCACTGTGAGAACCTGGTTGATAACCTGCTCTTTTCCTTCGTTAAACGATAAGGAAACATTTGCCAGGGCTTTAGTGGCGTGATGCGTGTCTGCGGATAAATAAACTCCCTGGCATATTTTTGCTTTGCCAGGAAGTTTATCTGAGAATCGCACAATGTCCCCGGAAGCGGGTACAACAATGGTGGTATGGTGAAAAAAGATCATTTAGCTTTCGTTTTGGCACAATAAGTAGAAATTCACATTGTAGGCTCCCGAATAACTATTGGAGGTAAACGACACGTCGATGGTCGTTTGATTGATCTCGCGGTCTACGTAGGTGTAAAATTTCTGATTGGGGGGTACTGCGGTGGATGCAAAAAGCAGTTTAGCCTCAGTACCGGCAGGAAACACCTCTTTTGAGTCAATGCTCATCGACATGGTCGAACCCTCCAGGACTGCCTCGTCGGTAATATTGAGCGCAATACCGATGATCCTCTTATGACGCATGGCCGTGGTGTGCTGCTTGGTATAGGTAGTCGTACCGGCGCCAACGGCGATTGAAATCATTTCAAGCTCAACATTGTCGAACCTGACATTATCGGTTAATGACGCGATTGCGGATTTAAGCAATTCGGCGGCTTCTGCGTTTATAGCGCTGTTTTCCATTTTGATTTTTTTGACAGGTTTAACTCGAAAAATCCTGGCAGGCGGGGGCTAAGGCCCATTATTAACCTTAATCGTACATCGTACTTTTGAAGGCCTTCAAGCCCCCTGCCAGGAACATATCTGTGATACCAGAACGCCTATGCGCGCTCGTTCACGGTTCCGATCAAACGGATTTTAATGTAGGAGGTTGCGACACCGGCTGCATAAGCCCACTCCATTTTTCCCTTCAGTTCTTCCTGTGGCTTGATGAACTTGGGATTATCCAGGCGCATGATGGCACGTGCGTTAAATGTTGCTCCCAAACCAACAGCTACGCCGTAAGCGGAAATACCCTGGAAAAATGCTGCCATGCTCTGACGGCTAATCAGTTTGCGGCCATTCTGGGTGAGTTCAATTTCTCCGGCATAAACCTTTGCAGGAATAAGCTCGTGGCCAAATGTGCTGTCTGCGCCCGAATGAGAGGCGTCGATTCCGTATTGGATTTCGATAGCCTGGAGTAAAAACCACTGCTCAACCGGGAGCTTCTGGTTTGCAATGTTACGCAGGGTGGTACTCTTGGCCTGATCCTGTGGGAACAAGTCAGAAATAGCTGTCGCTGTGCCAAGGGCTACAACAGAATAGATTTCGCTGTCGCAAAGTTGATATTCACCAGCTTTGATTTTTGCAGCTACAACCGGGTCAATCTGATCCAAACGTGCAATATAAGCGCTGCGGGAGGTCCCGAACGTTGTGTTGTCGCTAATCGGGCTGCCATTGGCAAGTGCGGAATTAATTACCGCCTGGTTAGCCGGATCAAAGGAGTCGAGAAGACTCAGGATTTGATTTTTCTGGGTTACGGTTAACCCGTTTAATGCATTGAGTGTCATGTGATTTTTTGTTTTTAATGAATAATAGATGAATTACTTTTGAATTTTTCTGCTTTTTTGGTTACTGAATCGTAGCCTGCCTGGTTATCCTGGCGCGTGATCCCATGGGGAGTGTTGGCCGGGGGAGATAACCAAAACCGCGTACGCCTACCAGGGCGGCTGCGGGTGGTGTAGCGGCAGGTGTGCCAGGTGTAAAGTTTTGAAGTTGCGGGATATTCACCACGCTTTGGATGCCGATTGCACCGCCATAGGCAGCCACGCCGATACCGATGTTTTGTACAAACGGGTTTTTAATGAGCTGCTTTGCGGCCAGACCAATGGCGACCAGCGCAACAGGTTTAACATACTCGCCCATGCTGCCTACGGCTCCCAAGCCGGCCACTGTGGACGTTTTTTTGAGCATACTGTCGATTGCATCGCCAGCAATTTTACCACCAACCATTCCAAGAATGATCGCGGCAGGGGTCTTTACGTCGGAAACCATCTTCTGGATCGAAAGTTTCGCTTTCTGAACTACTCTTTTAGTTTTTGGCATTTTGTGAAAGTTTAAGTTGATATATTGATTTTGAATTTGCTTTGGTTACGTCAATGCAACACCACTCGATCGCCTGGTGGTTTTATGTTTGTGTTTGGCCGGTTTGCGACGGCTGATCCCGCTCAATGCCTTTTGCCTGGTGGCCAGCGGTGCGCTCTTTTTTGGCCTGGCGAAATAGATCACTGCGCCAACTACCGCTAGGGCACCTGCAGCAGCGATCATTTTGTTATTTGTAACCCATGTTACAACACTATCTTTCATGGTAGTAAGGTCACCAAGCGCCCGATTTTCATTACAGTTGCAGCCCATATGATTAATTTTTATTTGATTTTAAAAACGTTTACCTGGCAAACTTTCTGAACAAGTGACCATAAAAACAACTTCCGATTGATCCGCTGGATGTTGCTGGTTTTTTATATCCAACAACTTTAGCCAGGCTGGCCAAATAAATACCATCGCTCACCGAACAATCTTTATGAAAATCCCCATTAAATTTGATTCCATAATCTTTTGCCAGTTTATAGGCCAGGGTCTTTGACATTCGTTTTTTTGGCATGATTCACTTATATTTAATCGTTCATTTTCTTGTAAACAACAAAACCGATCGCGGCCAGTATTATCCCGATTCCGGCATACAGTTGCCAGTCTGAGGATGACGGACCGGGAGGGGGAACCAAACTGTCATCCTTAGGCGGATTATCACCACCGCCAGTGTCCGTTGATGCTTGCTTGTAATCAAACGACATTCCCCAGGTTCTTTCAGCATCGCCAATACGGTTGGGAATCCAGTCGTTGTTGGTAAACGAATTATAGCTTGCCGGGGTCATGGATGGACTGAACATGCTCCACCAATAATCCTTTATGCTGGCGCCAGCGGGCAGCGTACCGCTTTTTGCAGCTACAAAAGCCTGCGCAAGCGTACCTGTGATCTTTGATTCCTTTTCGGCTTCGCCGAGATTATCCCATGCGCTTTTTCCGTATAACATGACTAATCGTTTTTGTATGTTTGATAAATAAATCCCGCAGCAATTCCAACCAGTGCAATAACAGCAAAAGGAGATGCAAATGAGGCCAGTGCGGTTTTTGATTTTATGGGGACGATCTGGCTCGTTTTCGAAGTTGTCGGATCGTTGGTGCTTGGGCTTGGGTTTGGACTTGATTTTGGTGGAACGATGACCTGCTTTTCAGGGGTGATATATACCGGATTCACCAGGTCAACATACCCTCCGGCCATACCCTTATGCGCTTCTGAATAAGCAATACTGCAGAATAACAACCCCTCTCCTTCCATTTGGCGAATATTCAATCCGTGAGTTCTGCCGCCACGAGACGAACTTTGCGAATTTTTAAGCGTATTTGCATTGTACGCCATTGAGCAACCACTACCGCTCTCATATAAACCGTCAGGAAAAATCCGCGCATCGGTAAACACATTATCACAATCGTATGTAGTCATTTTTGAGTTACCATACCTGTGAATAACCGTCACGGGGAATGACATGCCTGGAAGTGAAATTATATCACCCATCCAGTAATGCTCAATATTTGGAACCTTAACCATTAAAACGCCTTTGTGAAGGTTGATCTCGTTAATATCCCACTGATATGGCTCTGCCGATATTATTTTCTGTTTTGTTTTGCCGAAACGCTCATTATTTAATTCAAGGGCAGCCAATACGTAAACTTTTAAAAACTCTGAACCGACTGCCGGTCCATCGGCACCAAAAACAGGCGAATTGGCGGTAAAATATGTTGTTGATGATTGAAGCCATTTAATTGTATCACACCATGGCAAGCGTGTTTGTAGGCGTGTTGTTATTTGGTTGAAAACAGCACTTGCGACAGACTTAGCATGTTCTTCTGCATAGGCTTTCTGACTTTTTTTAATCGCAGCTGCATTCAGGTAATCAACAATTGCCACTACTGCCATGGCAATAGCCCCAACCGGTAGAGCAAGTATTGTCACGGTTGTCATCACTCCCATCACAATGTATTTTGCAACATTGAAAAGGGGTTCAGCGATATTTGTCTTTTGAACAAATACCCCGATTTCCTGACCGCCAAAACAGCAAAACGGAGTACAACCCTTGCACTGTCCTTTTGCCGGACAACCTCTGTCGGACACAACGGCACCCAGCGAACCCCTTCCGCCATTGATGACGGCTGAAATTCCATTGATCGGCGCAAGTGTTGTTCCTAAAAGGTTCATTTATTTTTCTTTGCAATAAACATTAATCCAATCGCTAACGCAGTAATGCCAATCATTGAAACGATGATAACCGTTGGCGAGAATACTGTTTGTGTTTCATTTGTTTTTTCGATGATCGCAGGCTGGCCATTTGTTAAATCCATTCCGTTTGAAAAAAATCCTGATTTTGTACCCTGGCTGTTTTCAGAAATAACATTTATTCCAATTTTGGCAACATTTGTTATTGCTGAAATAATTTGACTAAGACCAACATCAGCCATTATTCAGTCTTTTTCGCAGGTTTACTTGCTGGTTTTCCGTTCATACTCCAAATCAAAACACCGATCCCGGCTACCACACCAACGGTAAGAAGAATCGCTCCGACTCCCATTCCGGCCTGGTCTGGAGCTACCGGAGGTAGAACTGCCGGAGTTGGTTTTACGGTTGTTGTTCCGGCACCGGCTCCCTGATTCCCAGAACCCTTACCTCCGAATAGTGAAAGAATGCTGGTAACAATACCGGCACCGGCACCGATTACCGTGTTTCCGCCGCCGTTGTTCCACCAGCTCGTCCCGGATGATGATCCTGATCCACCTGATCCCGATCCAACTCCCCAGGAATTAGCCTGGCCGGAAGTCAGTCCGTCTGCAAGGGTTTCGCCGGTTGTGTTGTCATAAACATAAAACGTTCCGTCGCCATTGTCTCCTACGCCGGTATCGCCATTGAGTCCTGCAAAACCATACTGCCTCACATAACTTGACGCCATCACCGAATCAGGGGTAGCCTGACCTTGCAGATAGCGATAAAGCTGCTGGAAGAATTTGAGGTTCGGGAAATTCTGACGTTCAACCTTTGCGTTATTTG
>JBAXFM010000218.1:0-9085 GCA_037139855.1 Bacteroidota bacterium | reverse complement strand
TGAGTTTTTCCAGGGAGATAAAATGGGCTGTGAGCTTTTTGGCAACGGTTTCACCTACAAACCGAATTCCCAGCGCATACAGAACACGGTCGAAACTAACTTGTTTCGATGCTTCAATTCCATTCAGGATATTGGTGACGGTTTTCTCGCGGAAGCTGATTTTCCTCTCCTTTTTATCTTCGGTTGATTCGTAGGTTTTTTCGAGCCCGATCATGCTGTCATAGGTCAGATCGTATAAATCGGCACAATGGTGAACCAATCCGTTGTCAAACAGCATTTCAATTTTCCCTTCTCCCAAACTATCAATATTCATCGCCTTTCGCGAAATAAAATGCTCCAGTTTTCCTTTGATCTGCGGGGGACAGCCATTTTCATTCGGGCAATACCAGGCCGATTCCCCTTCGGTTCTGATCAGCGCTGTATCACATTCAGGACAGTTGCTGATAAATTCAATAGGAGGGGAGCCGGCAATTCTTTGTTCCATATCAACACCAATGATCTTTGGGATGATCTCTCCGCCTTTTTCCACAAATACCATATCGCCAATCCGAACATCGAGGGTATTGATGATATCGGCATTGTGCAGGGAAGCGCGTTTGACCACTGTACCTGCCAGTTGAACCGGCTGCAGGTTGGCAACAGGTGTAACAGCGCCGGTACGGCCTACCTGGAAGGCCACCGACAGCAGTTTGGTTACCACACGCTCTGCTTTGAACTTGTAGGAAATGGCCCAGCGTGGCGATTTCGCCGTATATCCAAGCATCTCCTGTTGTTTCAGGTCGTTTACCTTGATCACGATACCGTCAATATCAAACGGAAGCTCATGCCTGGCCTTATCCCAGGTGTTCAGATAATCAAAGATTTCTTCACTCGTTTTGCACTTCACTGCATATTCGGAAATTTTGAAGCCCCATGATCTGGCGGCAAGCAAACATTCGTAATGGGTTTTGAAAGGAAGGTCGTTGCCCGGAAGATAATAGCAGAACCCATCCAAACCTCTTTTGGCAACTTCGGCAGAGTCCTGCATCTTCAGGCTGCCTGAAGCCGCATTTCTTGGATTGGCAAAAGGTTCTTCCCCATCTTCCAGCCTTTGTTCGTTCATCCTTTCAAAGCTGGCATGTGGCAGAATTATTTCACCCCTGATCTCGAATTCTTCCGGGAATCCGGTTCCATGCAACTTTAAGGGAATGCTTCTGATGGTTTTAACATTGGTCGTTACGTCATCACCCCGAATACCATCACCCCTTGTAACGGCCTGAATGAGGCGTCCATGGCGGTAGGTAAGCCCGATGGCTACCCCATCGAATTTAAGTTCACAAACATACTCGACCTCCTCGCCGATCAGTTTATGAATTCTTTCTTCAAAATCGCTGATTTCATCTTCAGAGTAGGTGTTCCCAAGCGACAACATCGGGTATTTATGCTCAACCTGTCTGAATTCTTTGGTGATGCCACCTCCTACATGTTGCGTCGGGGACTCAGGTTCAACACATTCTGGAAATTCTTTTTCAAGCCTTATCAGTTCCTGTAGCAGCATATCGAAATCGTAATCGCTGATGGCAGGGGAAGACAAAACATAATAGCTGTGATTATGCTTCCGGATTTCGTCCGACAGCGCTGCGATGCGTTCTTTTGCCTGCATTTTATCCATAAGTGCCAGCTAACAATATTGAAATGGTAAGGTCAATTGCGTTTATCGGGAATGAGTGCGGTATTCCGGTATATGAATATCCTGCGGTTTTTATTGATTGGGTTGAGCCAGTGGATAAAACGATCCATCATGCCGGGCTCGATGGTTGTTTCATACACCAACCAGGGAAAATAATGCCTGGCTTTGACAACCAGGGGCTGTATGTTTTTATCTCCGGTGAACAAAATAAACCCGGGTGGCGCATTGGTAGGTTTTGCCGCAATTTGCAGAATGGCATCCGTACTGCTTGCTCCGGCCGATTCATTGTAAGAAACCGGCCATTGATTCATGTAAAATTTAGGCATCATCTCCGGATTATTTTCTTCGTCAACTACTGCAATCGCTTGAATATTATGATATCCCGAGAGGTAACTCATGGCCTCTACACGGGCTCTTTTTGAATAGGTAAAGGTAAAGGCTAACAATAAAATGGTATTCAATACCCAGAAAAACCCCCAGGAAATAGATGACAATCGTTTGTTTCGAAGCCAGAATTTCGAATATGAAACGAATCCAATCCATCCCATGGAACCCACCACAATGAAAAACGGGATCATCGGCAGGATAAACCGTTCTTGTTTGTTTGGGAAAGCTGAATGAAGAATGAAATAAAGCAGACATGGAAAAAACAGCATGAACTGCTCTTTCCATTTCCGGATGAAACCAAAGAAGAGAAAGAAACTGACTGGCGGAACCAGTAATCCAAGGATGGTGAGGAAATAGTTGTACCAGGGCAGGGTGATATAGGCGTCGCGGTCGGCTATGTTGACCTTAAAATACTCGAGCAATTCAACAAAAGGAGCTCCCCAAAGGAAGAAATCAATGCCACCTTGCGTGGCAGTTACACAAAGGATGGAGCCGAAGGCCAAAGCCAGCATTTCCGTCCAATTTTTCCGGAACAGGTAAATTAATCCGATTCCCAGGGGAAACAAGGCTGTTTGAGGTCGTAAGTTGACGGCGATGCCAAAGAGGATGCCGGCAACAAACCAGGATAGAAATACTTTTCCTACAGGTTTTTCCCTGATAATCATCCAGAAACCGGCCATGAGGAAAGGAATGCAGGTCATTTCCACCAGGTTCCGCACACTCATCCACGGCATAAACCAGAATACCGCCAGCAATAAACCGGCAAGCTTAGCGCTTTTTTTTCCATCCAGGATTTCTGCCATCCGATAGCCCAGATACACTGTGATCAGAGAAAGCGCACCATGGAGTAACCGTACAACATACATCTTCCCTTGCGGATCGGTCAACCCAACCCAATTAAGAAAGGTAAATAACAAAAAATGAAAGCCGGGGTAGAACATATTATGGCCTGTAGGCCCATGGTTTCCCGGACTACCCGGTAACCATTCATTGTAATCATGCCCCTGCGCCCATGATCCGGACGACTCAATGACAATAAAATGATCGTCGAACATCCCCCATCCTTTGGCAAATACAGCAGCCAGCAAACGAAAAACAATCGCCAGGCCCATGATCAAAATCAAAGGCTTTTCATCCCAATACAGGCGTATTTTTTGAAACATGCTTATCCCGCTTATGCTAATTCTTAATACCCCACCTTACCAGTTTGACTATTTCTTTTGCCTTTTGCCTTTTGCCTTTTGACATTCGACATTTATGCCAATACCGCCCATTCATAATAATGATACCCAAATTCAATCGGGTTGATCCCCATCACCGGAATCTGGGCTTCATTGAACATCAGTTTATCATCCCAGGAAGAAAGACTGAAGCCCGGAACTTCAATGTTTGGCCGCGTCATGATCATGATCAGATCAGCATGGTGAAGAACACTGTAAGAGATGATCTGTTCGGCAAAACCGGTCGATTTCTCGGCAGTCGTAACGCTGTAATTAACCTCTTCAGCGTCAAAAATGGAGGTAATCTGTTTGGTAATAATTGCAAGCGAATTGCGTCGTGAAACTTCTTTTTCAGGAGAAATATAAATGTGCAATTTGGCGTTGAATAATTTAGCCATCAGTTTGGCCCAATGAACAGCCTGCCGCGGTTCAAGATCATTGCTGATGGGGAAAATGATGTTCTTATATCCCGATTTGAATGCTCGTTTTTGGACAACCACAACAGGGATCGGAGATTCTTCCACCACTTTCATCGCAAAACTGCCAAAAACATGCTGCATTCCTTTCTTTCCATGGGTACCCATGACCATCAGGTTAGCCCTGATTTCTCTGGCAACAGTGCTGATGGTGGCAAAAATGGACCCTTCAACTGCCATGGTATCAATTTCAACTTCGTATTTTTTGGTGTAATATTTCTCATATTCTTTCAACCGTAAATCGATATAATCAACACCGACATGTTTCTTTTTCAGCTCTGCCTTGGTCTCTTTGTTGATAATATGCAGGATAAATACTTTATAACCAAGAAATTTGGCAAGTTTTACACCATGAGAAATCGCATTGCCGCATACCTCCGAAAAATCGGTTGGGATCAGCACGATGTTATTGTACTTTTTTTCCTGTTTTGCTTGTGACATGATAAATGATTTATGATTTACGATTTGTGATTTACGATTTACGATTTGCTGTATTTTGTGACATGAGTTCCTTTATTTCTTTCAGGTGTTTTAACTTTTTCTCATTTCTAAGCAGAAGGGCTGAGTTGGTAAAATATTGGTGTTCAGAAAGAAATTTAATCTGAATGTCAAACCACTCAGGCAATGTCGTGTTTTTAATTCCGTTCACCTGCCATTCAAGCCGGAGTTTGAAGGAGTTGATGAAAAAATTATCCTGTCCCAGGTAATCAAGATCAGCATCACAGATAATCTGTTCCAAATGGTTATAAGGTCGCTGAGGAAGCCTGGTGACCATAATTAAGCCGGCAATCTCATCAATTTCTGAAATGGAATAGCCAAATTCGGGTAGCGTTTGTTGGGCCAGAACGACAGAGGCCGATTCATGATCATGATATTGAATAATCATACCTGCATCATGGTACAACGCAGCAGTTTCAATCAATATTTTCTGATGAGGTTCAATTTTTTCTGCATCAGCCAGTATACGGGTGGCTTCAAGCACGGCAAGTGTGTGTCCAACACAATGATAGCTGAGTCCCGGTTTTAATTCCAGTTGCAGTCGATCAAGGATATATAGGCTTGCTCCGCTGAAATCCATTCAGTCAATCGTTTTTTTTGTAAAAATATGAAAAAATCCTGACGCAGAAGGGATAATATGAAAAGCGTTAATCGAATTCAGCAGATTGTTTTTAGCAGATGGATGGTATGAACAGGATCGGGCGACGCAAAAATGGTGTTTCCGGCCACGAGGATGTCTGCGCCGGATTGGACAAGGCTAGGGGCATTGTGAAGGTCGATGCCTCCATCCACTTCAATTAGTACGTTAAGTTGCCTGGAGGTGATCATTTGCCGTAATCCGACAATTTTACTGATTGTACCCGGGATGAACGATTGCCCGCCAAATCCGGGGTTGACCGACATCAGCAGTACCATGTCAGCCTCGTTGATTACTCGAGACAAAATAGTGACCGGTGTGGCAGGATTGATGACAATACCTGCTTTTGTACCCAGACTTTTAATTTTTCTTAATGCTTCAACCGGATTCTTACAAGCCTCCATATGGATGCTTATGATGTCAGCGCCAACTTTTTTAAACCTTTCAAGGTATCGCTCCGGCTCTACAATCATTAGATGAACATCGAGTATCTTACAGGTCGCTTTTCTGATTTTTTCAATGATGGGGAACCCAAAGGAGATATTGGGAACAAATAATCCATCCATCACATCCAGGTGAAACCAATCGGCTTCACTTTGATTGAGCATGATAATGTCCTTCTCAAGATTGAGAAAATTGGCAGAAAGAAGAGATGGAGCGACTAGATGGGACATCTATCCCAGATAGGTTTTAAGGATTTTACTTCTTGAGGTGTGTTTCAACCGCCTGATTGCTTTTTCTTTGATCTGACGAACCCGTTCGCGGGTAAGGTCAAATTTTTCACCAATCTCTTCCAATGTCATGGGATGACTGCCGTTGAGCCCGAAATATAACCGGATAACGTCAGCTTCGCGTTGTGTAAGGGTGGAGACAGCCCGTTCAATTTCTTTTTTCAGCGATTCGTAAAGAAGTCCGTTATCGGGGGTGGTGTTCTCCTCACTGCGCAGAACATCGTACATGGTATTGTCTTCGTCCTGGATCAGCGGGGCATCCATGGAAACATGACGTCCCGAATTCCGCATCGATTCCTTGACTTCATTTTCAGAAACTTCAAGCAAGAGGGCAATCTCACCGGCATTAGGTTCGCGTTCGTACTGCTGTTCAAGTTGAGCGTAGGCTTTATTGATTTTATTGATCGATCCGATTTTATTCAAGGGCAAACGAACAATGCGGGATTGTTCAGCCAATGCCTGTAAAATCGACTGACGAATCCACCATACGGCATACGAAATAAACTTGAAACCCCTGGTTTCATCAAACCTTTGCGCGGCTTTGATCAATCCAAGGTTACCTTCATTGATCAGGTCGGGTAGACTCAGTCCCTGGTTTTGATATTGTTTTGATACCGAAACGACGAAACGCAGGTTGGCTTTGGTGAGCTTTTCAAGCGCTGCCATATCACCCTGCTTAATGCGCTGGGCGAGAGAAACTTCCTCATCAGCGGTAATGAGTTCCACCTTACCGATCTCCTGGAGGTATTTATCCAGTGATGCGGTTTCGCGATTTGTAACCTGTTTGGTAATTTTTAACTGCCTCATGCGAACCAATTTGTTTTGACCATGAATACGGGTCGGTTTACGTAAAAATTAACGATAGGTTACATCATTTTACCTTCTTGGACCGCGATGATCGCCTCCGCGATCATGTCCACGATCACGATCACGATCACGATCGTTCCCGCGATCCGGACGATCTGAACGGGGTTCAGGTTTCCGTTCAACATAGCCTTCCGGCTTTGGAAGCAATGCCCTGCGCGAAAGTTTCAGTTTTCCGGTTTTTGGATCAACCTCAATTAATTTGACTTCGATTTCGTCACCAACTTTCAATGCATCCTCAACTTTTTCCAATCGTTTCCAGTCAATTTCAGAAATGTGAAGCAAGCCATCCTGGTTAGGCAGAATTTCCACAAATGCGCCAAATGACTGAATATTTTTGACTTTTCCTTTGTAAATTTCACCAACTTCAGCAACCGATGCAATGCGTTTGATTTTTTCAATCACCTTATCGCGGGCTTCCATGTTGTCGGCCACAATATCAACGATGCCAAATTCACCAACTTCTTCAATTACGATGGTGGTACCGGTTTCGCGCTGCATTTCCTGGATTACTTTTCCACCGGGGCCGATGATGGCGCCGATGAATTCCTTGGGAACCTTCATCTGGAAGATACGGGGAACAAACGGTTTAAAGTCGGCACGTGGTTCAGAAATGGTTTTTTCCATTTCTCCGAGAATGTGAAGGCGTCCCTGGCGGGCCTGGGTTAAGGCTTCGCGGAGAATGTCGAATGATAAACCATCAACCTTGATGTCCATCTGGCAGGCGGTAATTCCATCACGGGTTCCGCACACCTTGAAATCCATATCACCAAGATGATCTTCATCACCCAGAATGTCTGACAAAACAACGTAACGTTTGCTATCAGTTATCAATCCCATGGCAATTCCCGAAACGGGTTTAACGATTTTAATACCGGCATCCATCAGCGCCAGGGTTCCGGCACAAACAGTGGCCATGGAAGAACTGCCGTTCGATTCGAGGATATCGGATACAATGCGGATGGTATATAAATTATCTGCTCCCTGAGGAATCATATTTTTCAATGCACGAAGCGCCAGGTTACCATGACCGATTTCACGACGACCCGTGCTGCGGATCGGTTTCACCTCACCTGTTGCAAACGAAGGGAAATTATAATGCAGGATGAAATTGACCTTACCTTCGATGATAGCGCCATCAATGGCCTGCTGGTCAAGTTTGGTGCCAAGGGTAACAGTGGTAAGCGATTGGGTTTCTCCTCGGGTGAAAATGGCTGAACCATGCGCGGCGGGTAAGTAATCAATCTCGCTCCAGATAGGGCGGATTTGATCAAGTTTACGTCCGTCCAACCGCTGACGGTTATCCATGGTTGCATTGCGGATAGCGTCCTTTTCAACTTCGTGGTAATACCGTCCGATCAGGTTTTTGTTTGCCTCTTTTTCTTCATCGGTTAATGTGGCTACAAATTCTGCCTTGATGGTTTCGATAATTTTTTTGCGTTCATGCTTGTTTGCATTTCCGCTGGTGGCCATTTCATAAACCTTTTGGTAGGTTTCGGCTCTCACCTTTTCTTTAAATTCCGGATTATTTGTTTCGTGGCAATAGGCCCTCTTTACTTTTGATTTTTCAATCATGTCAGCAAGTTCGAGCTGGGCTTTGCACTGGTCTTTGATGGCCTCATGGGCAACCCGGATGGCTTCAATCATTGCCTCTTCAGAAACTTCTTTCATTTCGCCTTCTACCATCAGGATGTTGTCCATGGAGGCTGCTACAATCATATCGATGTCAGCATCAACCATGGCATCAATGTTCGGGTTGATGACGAACTGACCGTTGATTCTGGCAACCCTGACCTCGGAAATGGGGCCATTGAAGGGAATGTCGCTTACCGAAAGGGCAGCAGATGCGGCAAGACATGCCAGCGCATCAGGTAAAACATTGGTATCGGCTGAAATCAGCGTAACGATTACCTGCACTTCTGCATGATAATCATCAGGAAAAAGTGGACGAAGCGCCCGGTCAATTAACCTGGAAATAAGGATTTCGTAATCGGATGGACGTGCTTCACGTTTAAAAAAGCCTCCGGGAAAACGACCGGCTGCAGCATATTTTTCACGGTATTCAACAGACAGAGGCATGAAGTCAACGTTTTCTTTGGCTTCCTGCATGGCTACAACAGTAGCAAGTATCATGGTATCGCCCATCTTGACAACAACAGACCCATCGGCCTGTTTGGCGAGTTTACCGGTTTCGATTGTAATTTCCCGGCCATCAGCCAGGGTAAAAGTTTTTGTTATTCCATTCATGTGTTGGTCTCTTTCAGATATTAAAAGAGGCAATTATCACATTGCCTCTTTCTTGATTTATAAAGAAAATAGTTAATTTATTTACGAATACCGAGTTTTTTGATGATATCGCGATAACGTTGAATTTCTTTGCTTTTCAGATAATCCAGCAATTTTCTGCGTTTACCTACCATGATTACCAGCGAACGTTCGGTCACCATGTCTTTCTTGTTGACCTTCAGGTGTTCAGTGAGATGTTGGATTTTCATGGTAAACAGCGCTACCTGTGCTTCGGTTGAGCCGCTGTCAAATTCTGATTTTCCGTGTTCTAAGAATGCTTTCTTTTTTACTTCAGGTGCTAAATTCATTGCTGTACG
>JBAXFM010000217.1:0-9193 GCA_037139855.1 Bacteroidota bacterium | reverse complement strand
CATCTGGGGAAAATTAAACTGGGGACACAGGATACGTTATTTTGAATGTCGAATAGTGAATATTGAATGTTGAATATCGAATTATGGAAAAAAGAAACCTCTCGTAAATTGAAAGAATTGATTCGTGAAGAGGCGCTGCGGATCGGGTTTTCCCTTTGCGGTTTTGCAAAGAATGATTCCCTCGAAGAATTAAGGCCGTTTTATACTGATTTTATACGGCGACAAGGCCATGCCGGCCTGAAATACCTTGAAACTCATTTAGAAAAAAGATTGCATCCCGAACTTTTACTGGAGGGCACAAAATCGGTGATTGCGGTTCTGTTGAATTATTATCCGCCGGAAATCATCGCGGAGGACAATAACTTTATCATCTCCAAATATGCCTACGGAACTGACTATCATCAGGTAATGCGTGTTAGGATGAATGAATTGGTTGAATTTATAAAATTATCTTGTGGCAGTCATCAAACAAAGGCTTTCGTGGATTCGGGGGCGGTGCTTGAGAAAGCCTGGGCGCAAAAATGCGGTGTAGGCTGGCAAGGCAAAAACACTCTCATCATCAATAAAACAGGAGGTTCCTTCTACTTCATCGGCATCATTCTCACCGACCATGCTTTTGAACCCGATCTGCCTGAAACCGATCATTGCGGCACCTGCAATAATTGTATGACCGCCTGTCCTGCCGGAGCGCTCGATACCCCCTTTCAACTCAACATTCCACGTTGCATTTCCTACCTCACCATTGAAAATAAAGAGGAGATTCCGGCTGACCTCAAAAACACATTGAACAACCGTATTTATGGCTGCGATATTTGCCAGGATGTGTGTCCGTACAACCGCTTTGCCAGTCCCCATGCAATTTCTGAATTTTTGCCTGCCAAATCATTGGCGCAAATGCGGAAAAACGACTGGCTGAACCTGACCGAACCCGATTTCAACCGGATATTTGCAGGTTCGCCGGTGAAACGGTTGGGTTACGCCCGACTACGTGGTAATATCTATTAACGTTGCATGCTGTAGAGACGTTGCATGCAACGTCTCTACGACGACAACGACAATGCCGACAACGACTACGATGGTGATGTCCCCCAGGCGTAGGTTTCCATTTGAAATCCGGCCAGATTCAAAACCCTGTCAACAACGGTCATTGCCAATTCCTCCATGGTCGAGGGTTTGCTGTAAAATGAAGGGGATGCAGGGCAAATGATCGCGCCGGATTCGGTGAGCAGTTTCATGTTGTTGAGATGGATCAGGCTGAGCGGGGCTTCACGGGGTACAATGATCAGTTTTTTCCGTTCTTTCAGCATCACATCGGCGGCACGGGTCATGAGGTCGGATGAAACCCCGGAGGCAATCCTTCCGAGGGTTCCCATGGTACACGGACAAATGATCATGACATCATATCCTGCGGAGCCGGAGGCCATGGGGGCAAAAAAGTTATCGGGTTTGTAAACCGTCATCCACTTCACACTGTCAAGGTGGCCGACCCCTTCAGGGTCCTCGCCAAGTTCAAACTTCCAGACAGCTTTGGCATTTTCGGAAAAGATAACGCCGCATGTTTCGATCTGATCTGCCAGGCCCTGCAGGCGTTGCAACAATAATTTCCCGTAAATGGCGCCGGAAGCACCGGTGATTCCGAGGATAACCTTTTGTTTTTCCATTTATTTATTTGCTGATTTTAAACTATTTACGATTTACGATTTGGGATTTACGATATCAGAAGATAGCCAGTCTTCATAAATGCCGAAGGCATGATATTGTTATAGCAAAGTTTCGTCAATGACTACCAAGAATGCCGAAGGCATGGCATTATTATGTCACCACTTCGTGGTTTATGATGCCTTGTAAGGTCTCTTTCTATAATAATTTCAACCCGTCGGGTTTGAAAATTCAACCCATGATTCACATAAGTAAGATTAATTGTCTCTTGGTTTAAAATTCCATGACAAGGATAAGGACAACAAATTGTTGTACTGACCGTATTCAAATAAAATCTTCCGGTAACTTGCAGGATATGGGGCAGAACTGTTTCGCAGAGAGATTAGTGAATAGTTAAATCTGAAATTGGCTTTCAGATGGCCGGTAATATAAACGGATGCCCCAAGTATGCCACTAAGGGTAACTGGCCGGACTGGTTCTGTCGGTGGATTTTCAATGCCATCTTGTTCCTCAAGGTAACCTAACAATACATCCATTGCCGGACCTGTTTCAACTGCAAACCTATTTCCAAATGAAAACTGGTATAACAATGGGATTTCAAGATAATGAAGTCGGAAAAGGTATAACTGATCAGATGAATTTTCAGGATCAGGAATATGTTTGCTTCCTTTCTGTATATATTCCATCTCCAGTTGAAAGGAGGAATGTGGAGACAATCGAAGACTGACAAAGCCGCCGGCCAGGTAGCCGAACTTATGATAACCGACCCAGGTATCCCCGTCAATCTGAGAAACGAGGCCTCCGGCCAGAATACCGCCGTTGAAGGTTTGGGTGAATCCGGCAAACGGAAGAAACAGGATGATCAGCAGAATTATTTTTTTCATCAGGAAATTTTGTATAAAAGTATGAAAATCTTCCCCGCAAAAAAAATAGCTACCTTTACGCCTCATTACAAAACATTATGGACCACAACGAAATTACCATCCTGTTGGTTGACGATGAACCCGATATCCTTGAATTCCTGGGATATAACCTCGAGAAGGAGGGTTACAAGGTACTGAAAGCCAAAAACGGACAGAAAGCCGTGAAATTAGCCCGGGAACACAAACCCCAGCTGGTAATCCTGGATGTGATGATGCCGGTAATGGATGGCATGGAAGCCTGCACAGAAATACGCAAATTACCCGAATTGGCCGGCATCCTCATCGCTTTTTTAACCGCCCGCGGAGAGGATTATTCGCAAATTGCCGGTTTTGACGCAGGGGCAGATGATTACATCACCAAACCCATCAAACCCAAGTTGTTTATCAGCCGCATCCAGGCCCTGCTGAGAAGATACAAAGCTGTGCCCGAAGAGACCAACATCATCACCCTCAAAGAATTTACCATCGATAAAAACCGCTATGTGGTGGTGATCGGCGATACGGAGGTTACCCTTGCCCGCAAGGAGTTTGAACTGTTGCAATTCCTGGTTTCCCGCCCCGACAAGGTGGTAACCCGGGAAGAAATTTTTGCGAACGTTTGGGGAGAGGATGTTGTGGTGGGCGATCGAACCATCGACGTCCACATCCGCCGGATCCGCGAAAAAATGGGCATCGACAGCATTAAAACCATCAAAGGCGTCGGATATAAATTTGATGAGGGATGAAGTTTCACGAGCCAAAGAACCTTGCACTGCTCAATGCCGGGATCATCACAGGAGTCTTTGCCATCCTGTTTCTGCTCTCGGTAGGCATCATTTTCGAAAATGCCTTTACCCATTTTTATACTTTTCTGGCGCTGGTGATCAGTTCCACGTTGATTTTCCTAATTGCATATTTCATTTTCCTGCTTACCCTTGAGAAATTCATTTACAGCAAGATCCGGTTGATTTACAAATCAATCCATTCGGTGAAGGTGGGTAAGAAGGAACCTCATTTCTATCAGTCAGCCAACAACATCATTGACCATGTGCAGAAAGAGGTTGAAAACTGGGAACTGGAGAATCAGCGGGAGATTGAACAGCTCAAACGACTCGAGCAATACCGCCGCGATTTCATCGGGAATGTATCGCATGAGCTGAAAACACCGCTATTCAACATCCAGGGATATGTTTCCACGCTGCTCGATGGCGGACTGGAAGACCCTACCGTGAACCGGGAATACCTGAAACGCACGGAGAAAAGCATTGAACGGCTGGTGAAAATCCTGGAAGACCTTGACGAGATCGCACAGCTTGAGTCGGGACAATTGAAATTGAAAATCACCCGGTTCGACATTTGTAGCCTCACGCGGGAAGTCACCGAACTGCTGGAGATGAAAGCCCACAAACACGATATCCAACTGTTAGTGAACGATCCGGGGAAGCCGGTGATGGTTGAAGGGGATAAGGATAAAATCAGACAGGTACTCACCAACATCATCGATAACAGCATCCGCTATGGCAACCGTGAAAACGGGAAAACCAAGATCACCTTTTTCGACATGGATGAAAATATCCTGACGGAGATCACCGACAACGGCATTGGTATCGGCACAGCCGATCTGGCAAGGGTGTTCGAACGTTTTTATCGCACCGACCGCGGAAGACTTGCCACCAAAAAAGGCAAAGGACTCGGGCTGGCCATTGTCAAGCACATTGTGGAGGCACACCAGCAAACCATCAATGTACGCAGTAGCATTGGCGTGGGTACGACCTTTGGGTTTACGTTAAAGAAAGCCTGAACAAATATAATAAACCTGGGAGGATATCCATTGCAGTCAGCTTTAGCTGAATGATTGGAAGATGTTCAAGTCGATCTTTCAGTCGTAAACAAAACCAGCTGTTCCAACGATTTCCGGTATTGGTTGTCGGGGAAAGTCTGAAGAATTTCCAGCGACTTCTGGCGGTATTCGAGCATCTTTTCGCGGGCATAGTCGATTCCTCCGCGTTCAACCACCTTTTCAATCAGCTTTGCAACTTTTGCCGCATCATCGTGATGATTTTTCACCGTATTGATGATCCAGCGTTTTTCCATGAAGTCGGAATGGTTGAGCAGATAGATCAGCGGCAGCGTCATCTTCTGATCGCGGATGTCGGTGCCATTGGGCTTTCCGGTGGCATTGTTGCGTTCGTAATCAAACAGGTCGTCCTTGATCTGAAATGCGATGCCCACATGTTCGCCAAAGGTCCACATCGACTGGATCTGTTCTTCCGGAACCTGCACCGAAGAAGCGCCACAGGCACAACAGGAGGCAATCAGCGTGGCTGTTTTTTTGCGGATAATTTCAAAATAAATATCCTCCCGTATGTCGAGTTTCCGCGCTTTTTCAATCTGAAGCAACTCTCCTTCACTCATTTCACGTACCGCAGTGGAAACAATCTTCAGGAGTTTAAACTCATCCTGTTCCAATGCCAGCAGCAATCCACTTGACAAGAGATAGTCGCCCACCAGCACAGCAATTTTGTTTTTCCACAAGGCGTTGAGGGAGAAGAACCCGCGGCGCAGATTCGAATCATCTACCACATCGTCATGAACCAGTGTGGCGGTATGCAAAAGTTCGATGAGCGAAGCTGCCCGGAAGGTGCTTTCATTCACGGTGCCGCACAGTCCGGCCGACAGAAATACAAACATCGGACGGATCTGTTTGCCTTTGCGTTTGATGATGTACCGGGTGATGGTATCGAGCAGTGGCACAGAACTTTTCATCGATGCCCTGAATTTTCCTTCAAAAGCTTCAATGTGTTCCGAGATGGGCGCTTTTATGTCGTTCAGCGATATCAATGGGTTGCCTGTTTGAAGGTGTAAAAGTAAACAATTTTGGGGAATTATACTTCATCCCAAAACCCCTTCATCATGATACCTCGTCCCATAACCCTCTCCCATTTCGGACCCCAACCCCCCGACCCCCTTCCCCAAAAAGGGAAGGGGGAGTACTTCCCTCCCTTTTTGGGGAGGGATTGAGGGTGGGGCAAATTTAAGGGTAGGTTTTCCCGCCGAAAAAAACGAATTTTGCAGTATAAACCTTTAACATGTCAGGATTTCTGTTTAATGATGTCATTTTTGGACCGGTGCGGAGCAGACGGCTGGGATTATCCCTTGGAATAAATTTGCTGCCGCTTCACGCGAAATATTGTTCCTTCAACTGCATTTACTGTGAATGCGGGTGGACATCGCCCCACCAGTCGTTGCATCCGGAATTCCCATCCCGGGCAGAGGTTGCCCAGTACCTCGAAAAACGGTTGCAGGAATTGAAAGCCGATGAATATCTGCCGGATGCCATTACCTATGCCGGCAACGGAGAACCAACGTTGCATCCGGAGTTTGCCGGCATTGTAGATGACACCCTTGCTCTCCGCGATCAATACGCACCCGGCGCAAAAGTATCGGTTTTGTCGAATGCAAGTATGATATATGTTCCGGTCATCTTTGATGCCCTTCAGAAACTTGACCAGAACATTCTCAAGCTGGATGCCGGAAGCGATGACTTATTCAACCTCATCAACAACCCGGTTGAGCCGGTTAACTTCTTGGGATTGATCGGAAATCTGAAAAAATTCCGGGGAAATCTCATCATTCAGAGCATGTTCCTGCGTGGAACCTTTAAAGAACAGGTGGTTGACAACACCACCCCGGATGAAGTGGAAGCATGGGTCGGACAACTGACTGACATCAACCCGAAGCTGGTGATGATCTACCCTATTGCGCGCGCCACCCCTCTTCATAACCTCGAAAAGATCAATTTAACCGAACTGGAAGAGATTGGGAAAAAGGTACGGCAGGCTGGGCTGAAGGTGCAGGTGTACCAGTAATTCCCATCAACAGCCTCAACCTTCGGCCCCTTCAACAGCCTCAACCCCCGGCCCCTTCTCCCAAGGGAGAAGGGGGGAGATGGGCATCTATGGGTGGATAGGAAAAAGGAACAAGAACGAAGGGAAGTAATACGGAAGTAATAGGGAAGCAATAGGGAAGCAATATGTAAATGACTGTTTATCTGTATCTTTAGCATGTTTGTTGCATGAAACTCCCTGAAACCACAGTGTTTTCGCATGGTCAATTCAGTGTCAAGCAGCCCCATATTTATTTTTTTCATAATTTGCAGATGAAATCCTAAAGTGTTATTAGCAATTGGAAGTAAAACGAAAAGTCGACTAAAATTGCAACCATAAACATGATCAAACCAAAATGCAACAAAATATGACAAATCAAATTTATCAAATACAAATAGTATTGGTAAATACTAAACCGAAAACATGGAGAAGATTGTTAGTAAACTCTGACATTTTACTTGTTGACTTTCATAGAATAATTCAGACATCTATGGGGTGGACAAATTCTCATTTACACCAGTTTAACAATGGCCTGACAAGTTATTCACCCGAAGAATTTGAGGTGGAAGACACCAAAGATTCCCGAACAGTGAAATTGAAAACTATTTTGAAAAAAGAAGGCTCAAAAATAGTATACGAATACGATTTTGGAGATGGTTGGAATCATGATATAATATTAGAAAAAATAATAAAAGCAGAAGATAATGGACAGATCCCCAGATGCATAAAAGGGAAAGGAAATTGTCCTCCTGAAGATTGCGGAGGACCTTATGGATACATGGAATTATTAAAGACAATTTCTAATCCTAAGCATGAGGATTATGAATCAATGATGGAATGGCTTGGGGGTGAATTTGACCCTGATTTTTTCGATATCAATCAGATTAATCAACAGTTAAAACAAAAGGATTATGGCTGTTTATGGATTGAATAACCAGAATGTCAACTGCTTATAATCAAGTAAGTGTTCACCGCCAGCATCGCCGGCAGTGAGAGTCTCTCACATTAAGAGCATCTACCTTCCTCCGGTCCACCGTATCTCCGGTTCAGTGTATACGTTACAGTAAACCACCTTTCAGCTTGCTAATACTTCCGGGTCGAACCCCAATGGATACCTCTGCCCTGAACGAGGTAGAGGGGATGGACTTACACTCTCTGGAAAACCACACATTTGCTGTGGGAGGTCTCAAAAAGATTTGTATTTTTTAACTTTTTCAAAACCTACAACAAGGAATAAACGATTCGATGAAGAAAGGCACTTTACTGAAATGAAAAATCATTATCTTTGTCCATATGAACGAGGTCGAACGGAATATCCAATCAATTAAAAATTTATGCATCAACCATAGAGTGGATAAATTATACCTCTTTGGTTCGATTTTAGGAAATGATTTTAATGAAAAAAGCGATATTGATTTTGTTGTCAGGTTCAAGAATATTGAATTACTTAAATATGCTGACAATTATTTCGAGTTCAAATTTTCGTTAGAAGATTTATTAAACCGACCAATTGACCTTCTTGAAGAACCATCCATTAAAAATCCATATTTTCTTGAATCACTTAATGAATCAAAAAAATTAATTTATGGATAAAGAACTGAAAACCTGGCTCTTTGATATTATGACTGCTATTGCGGAAATTGAACAATTTCTGCCTCAAGGACAAAGATTATTTGAAGAGTACAAAAGTGATCTCAAAACCAAACGGGCAGTAGAAAGGAATCTTGAAATAATTGGCGAGGCAACCAATAGGATACTTAATAAGGATTCCAATTTTGAATTATCGCATTCAAGAAAAATTATTAGCCTCAGAAACCGTATCATTCATGGATATGATGTAATTTCCGATGAATTGATTTGGGGAATAATCATAAATGACCTTCCTAAACTTAAGCCGGAAATCTTAAAATATTTATAACCGCCCCGCTTATAATCAAGTCACCGGCATCGCCGGCAGGGAGAAACCCCTCACAACATTGATGTACCACGAGAAGTCGCTAAATACTACAGTTTTAACTTTTCTTCCACAAGGTTAAAATGCACATTTTATCTATGAATAAGGAGATAAAAAACTTTACAAATTACTTATCACAGGTGATATCAATGGATGATAAATCATTTGATATGGCTACTGAGTATTTCCGGATTGAAAAAATTCCCAAAGGAGAATTTTTGGTGCGAGAAGGACAGATTTGTCATAAAATTGCCTATATCAATGAAGGACTCTTCAGGATTTTCAATTCAAAAGACGGAATCGAAATCAACACCTGTTTTTGTAAGGAAAATTCAATTACAACATCTTTTGACAGTTTTGTAAATCAGACTCCTTCGACTGAGAGTATACAAGCCCTTGAAAATTCCGTGCTGGTTACTCTTTCGTCGGGAAACCTGGCAAAACTGCAAAATGCAAGTGCCATTTGGCAAAATATCAGACAATTGCTCACAGAAAAAGAGTGCCTTCGTTTATCCTACAGAGCAAATTCATTGAGTTTTGAATCGGCATTGGAGAAATATGAAAATTTACTTAAATCCCAGCCTGAAATTATTCAAAGGGTTTCCATTCAACATATTGCATCTTATATTGGCGTGTCAAGGGAAACATTAAGCCGAATTCGTTCCCGGATCGGATGAGGTTATTTTGTGACATTTGTCAATTGAAACCAACTTTTATTGCCATTATTTTGCTTCATAATTGAGTCCACTCCGAAAAGTCGGAGGGTCGGTTTGAGTTAAATTGATTTATAA
>JBAXFM010000216.1:0-9214 GCA_037139855.1 Bacteroidota bacterium | reverse complement strand
AGGTCTTCCTTTTGTCAATACCACAGCGCCTTCTTCAATCACAACTTCTACGGCAATTGCAGGAGGGACCATAAACCCCGGAGGTGGAGCGACATTTACCGCACGGGGCGTTTGCTGGGGCTTAACGGAAAACCCGGATATTACCGGCAGCCATACAACCAATGGTTCCGGTACCGGCGCTTTCGTCAGCAACCTGACAGGCCTTTCACAAGGTACAACCTACCATGTAAGAGCGTATGGAACAAAAAGCGGCGGAACTTCTTATGGAAACGACCTTTCATTTACAACCCTATGCGGCAGCTTTTCACTCCCCTATTACGAAGGCTTTGCCAATGCGACAATACCCAATTGCTGGTCTCAGACCGATAACCAGGGCTACGGGCAACTATGGCAATTCGGGATGCCGTTATTGGCGATCCCGGGCTTTACAGGAAATTACGCAATATTAAACAGTGATGGTTATGGTCCTGGCAACACGCAGGATGTCACCCTGGTTTCGCCTGTACTTGATTTATCGTTGTATTCGACCGTTGTGCTGGGATTCAATCATTATTTCAGATCTTATCCAGGATCGTTTGGCACCTTATATTACCGCATAAATAACGGAAACTGGTGCGGCATTGCAACCTTTGAATCCGATACAATCCAGGCCTTTTCACGGTCTATTCCGGAAGTCGCCGGAAAAAGCCAGGTTCGATTTGGCTGGAATTATTTCGGAACCTTTGGTTTTTACTGGGCTATTGACAATATAACAGTATCAGAGGTAGCCATGAACCGAACCCTGGCAAATCTCACTGTCGGCCCTGGAGCAACTCCCTGCTACAACGCCCAGCAAACCATCCAAGTGTCAGCAAGTGGCACCAATTTTACCGTGCAAAACGGTGGCGATGTAACCCTGGTTGCCGGCCAGAACATCCGTTTCCTGCCAGGAGCCAAAGTTGACAATGGCGGCCATTTGTGGGGATATATTACCACAAGCGGCAGTTACTGTGTTACACCCAGCGCACCGTTCAATACCACTTTGAATACCGAAGAACCTCCTGCATCCGCTGAGTCTGCAACATCCCTTTTCCGGGACTATCCAAACCCGACCACCGGAAAGTTTACACTGGAGCTGAATACAGAACTCAATGATGTGGAGGCAACCTTCCGGATTTATGGAATGCTCGGAGAGGAGGTGCTTCGGGAAAATCTTGCCGGAAAAAGGAAAACCGAATTTTCACTCTCAGAAAAACCTAACGGCATTTATATCATCCGGGTGATGATGGGGGATAAAATGGGAACTGCAAAGATTATTAAACAGGAATAAAAAAATGTCAAAATGCAAAAGTCAAATGTCAAAAGTCAAATGGGTCCGGTCATTTGTCATTCGTCATTTGTCATTCGTAATTTGTCACTTATCATTCGTCATTTATAATTTGTATCTCTATCATATGGTTAAATAATTAAATTAATCTCAAAACAATGAAAAATACCGTTATTTTCTTAATCTTGTTCCTGTTAGCAGGAATCAAGGTTTTTGCCCAGGTGGGCATCAGTACTGACAATAGCATTCCGGATAACTCGGCGATGCTTGATGTGAAATCTACCACAGCCGGCGTTCTTTTGCCGCGCTTAACCCTTGATCAGCGAAATGCCATTGCCAGCCCGGCGGAGGGATTGATGGTTTTCTGCACCGATTGCGGATCCAACGGTACCCTGAGCATTTATTCCAATAGTTCATGGAGAACATTTTCACCGTGTACATCTCCATTGCCTGTTCCAACAGAAAATACGATCACACCTGGTCAGGTGATATGGAAGTGGAATGCAGTTTCCGGCGCAACCGGCTACAAATGGGGAACAACCATGAGTTATTCCGCTGCGACCGATATGGGAAGCGCTACTTCAAAAACAGAAACAGGGATTGTTTGTGGTTCAACATACTCCCGTTATCTCTGGACTTATAATACATGTGGCGTATCTGATATGACAATCCTCTCACAAGCTATTTCGGTTGGCGCTCCAGCCACTCCAACAGCTGCCACACATGTTTCCACCCAAACATCCATTGTATGGAAATGGCATCCGGCAGCCGGCGCCATTGGTTATAAATGGAGCGCAAACAATGATTTTTCAACTGCCACAGAGATGGGAACCGATACCACCAAAAGTGAAACCGGAATCAGTTGTGGTACGCCCTATACCCGCTACGTATGGGCTTACAATGGTTGTGGCTACTCAACTTCAGTTGTATTAAGCCAACCAACCCTGAATTGCTTTACCTGCGGAATTACCACATTGTCAATCAGCCATGTTGCCGGGGATGTTGCTCCGGTTACCAAAACTACAAGCTATGGCACCGTGACCAATATTCCGGGTGAACCTACAAAATGCTGGATTACGAGTAACCTTGGCTCCGACCATCAGGCCACTGCCGTGAGCGATGCCACTGAGGCATCAGCAGGGTGGTACTGGCAATTTAACCGCAAACGGGGGTACAAACATGATGGTACGAACCGCACTCCTAATACCACCTGGATTACCTCAATAGATGAAAACTTTGACTGGCAGGCTTCCAACGATCCGTGTACGATTGAACTTGGTGGTAACTGGAGGATTCCCACCGCTACCGAATGGACCAATGTAGATGCAAGCGGAGGCTGGAATGACTGGAACGGCCCGTGGAACTCCGGACTGAAGGTGCATGCAGCGGGGTACTTTCAAGGTGCCGATGGTTCGCTTAATAATCGCGGGGTACATGGGGACTACTGGAGTAGTACGCAAAGTGATAACACTCATGCCTGGTTCCTGCTCTTCAACAGCGGCGCTAGCAATATGGTCGGAACCAACACCAAGGTGTACGGTTTCTCCGTCCGGTGTGTCCGAAACTATGTAGCTCCCTGAGAGCCCGGCGGGAAAAGGCACACACCCGATGTTGATAAATATCAACACAAACAGAGGATCACATCATTCTGAAAGACGATAAATTTCCGGGTTTAAGTGTCATAATAGACAGATGATCATGTTTTTAGATGCTTTTTCACTTTAAATGGGTAAAATAATGAAGCGTGATTTCGGACAAGTCATGTTGATCGTTAAAAAAAGAACAGAATCAAAATATTTAGCCTATTTTTGTTATGTATTTCACTGAAATTCATCTTGTTATATTATTCACAACCAAATCCGGAGCCATGAAAAATGTTGTTTCCTTTTTATTTGTTTTCCTGTTTGCAGGGATGAGTGTTTTTGCCCAGGTGGGCATCAATGTTGATAACAGCGCCCCAGATCAATCGGCGATGCTGGATGTGAAATCAAACACAAAAGGAGTTTTGCTGCCACGGATGACCTATGATCAACGCAAGGCCATCGTCAATCCTGTTGAAGGTTTGATGGTGTTTTGTACCAATTGCACTTCTAACGGACAAGCTGTTCTTTCCATGTTCCAGGAAGGGAAGTGGCAGAACATTCAAAGCTCATGTGCCTCGCCGCTTACGCCGGTTGCAAATGTTCAGGTTGCCACTCCAACAGAGATTACCTGGAGTTGGACCGCTGTACCTATCGCAGATGGTTATAAAGGAAATTCCACCAATATTTACAGCACAGCCGTCGATTTTGGTCCTCTAACATCCTTCACTGAAGGAGGGTTGACTTGCTGGAGATCCTACACAAGGTATTTCTGGGCGTATAATTCCTGCGGACATTCAGATGCACTGACAATTACCCAATCCACCTTATCGGTTCAAATTTCGCCGGGTCCTTCCGTGGGTATCAATCTTGCTTCGCCCTGCCAGATCATCTGGAACTGGAATCCTGCCGCAGGCGCTACCGGCTACAAATGGAACACCATTGATGACTATGCAACAGGTGAAGATATGGGTACAGGCACAACAAAAACAGAAGCCCGGGTGGGAGGAAATAACTTGTATAAAAGATATGTTTGGGCATACAACGCCTGCGGAACATCCGCCACCACCATGCTGACTTGTCTGTCTTTGCCTGACTTTTGTGTTGGCCAGGAGTATGGCGGCGGAATCATTTTTTATATTGATGGCACGGGACAGCACGGGCTGATTGCAGCAACCAGTGATCAAAGTATATTAGAGCCATGGGGTTGCGCCGGGACCACAATAGGTGGCACCTACCCGGCTATTGGCTCAGGACAGTCAAACACCACGGCAATTGTGAATAATTGCAGTGAAACAGTTACTGCTGCCCGCCTTTGTAATGATTTGGTATGGAATTCATATAGCGACTGGTTTTTACCATCAAAGGATGAACTGGATCAGATGTATTTACAACGGGCTTTTATCGGTGGTTTTACTGGTATCTACTATTGGAGTTCCTCTGAGTACAATGCCAACCTTGCATGGTGCCAGCACATGTACACTGGAAGTCAGAGTTCCCCCGGAAAGACGGAGAGTATCTCTGTGCGCGCCGTCCGGGCTTTTTAGCCATAGCCCTGATATAAGCCCAATTAACTGTTTAGAAGTAAAGGAATTGATACAAATCTTAAATCCATGAAAAAAACAATCATACTTTCAATCGCCCTTGCCCTGATCGGGCTCAATTCAATTGCCCAATGGGGAAAATGCCCCACTTGCGAAAATTATCGTCTCAGAGGGGTTTTCTTTGTCGATGCCAATATTGGATATGCTGTGGGCGACGATGAACTTATCTTAAAAACCGTAGATGCTGGCATGAACTGGTCAGTTCAAAACAGCAACCCAGGATCAAATCTATATTTAAATTCAGTTTACTTTATTAATGCCAGTATAGGTTATGCAGTTGGGGGAATCGGTCTGAAAACGATAGATGGTGGTTTAACGTGGCAATCTTTTTTGAGTTCTGGGAATTTCAGTTCAGTTTTCTTTACTGATGCTAATAATGGTTATATGACATCTTTTGGGGGATCCATCTATAAAACCATTAATGGAGGTACAACCTGGACTTCTCAATGGATTAAGAATGACCGCTTACTTTCTGTTTTCTTTACGGATGCCAACACCGGGTATGTAACAGGAGGTTCGGGAACCATCTTAAAGACCATAAATGGTGGTATAACATGGACGGCGCAAAACAGTGGAACATATGCTGATTTATGTTCTATTTTCTTCACGGATGCCAACACCGGGTATGTCGTGGGTAGTCCCGAAACAATCGCCGGAACAAATCTGAAAACCACAAACGGGGGTACAACCTGGACTATCCAAAACAATGGTGCAAGTTTTTATTTATATTCTGTTTTCTTTACTGATGCCAATAATGGGTGTGCAGTGGGTACCGGTGGATATTTTGTAAAAACAAGTAATGGCGGACTTACATGGTCTGTTGAAAATAGCAGAGCGCATAATGATTTAAAATCTGTTTATTTCACATCTGTCAACATTGGTTATGCAGTGGGTGATTATGGGACTTTGTTAAAAACCATTGATGGAGGTACGACCTGGACCAGCATGTATGGTATTACACATAACCGGTTGAATTCAGTACAATTTCCTACTTTCAACACAGGATATGCAATTGGGGAATTCGGCACCGTTGTAAAAACCACAGATGGAGGTGCAACCTGGTCTATTCCTTATTCGTTTCCTGATAATATTAACTTAAATTCAGTTTACTTTACTGATGCTATTACTGGTTATGCCGTGGGTTCCTCCGGAAAAACCTTTAAGACTGACAATGGTGGTTTCCAATGGATTCAATCGACTCCTGTTACAAGCAAGGACCTTTTATCAGTTTATTTTCCGGTTGCCGGTACAGGTTATGCGGTTGGAAAAGTCGGAGCCATTTTGAAAACTGTCAATTCAGGCAGCACCTGGTCGTTGTTATCTCCTCCAACATCGCTTCAGTTAAATTCCGTTTACTTTAGTGATGTTAACAGGGGTTATATAGTTTGTAATAACGGCCTTATTCTAAAAACGACGGATGGTGGCATTGGCTGGTCTCCTAAACCGAGTGGTGTAACGAATAACTTAAATTCCGTTTATTTTCCCTCTGTAAACAATGGTTATGTAGTAGGGAGTAATGGTTCCATCCTGAAAACTACCGATGGGGGCGACACATGGAGCCCCGTGCAAAGCGGAATGACCAAGGAGTTATATTCAGTTTACTTTGCTGATGACAATCTAGGGTATACTGTAGGTACGGGTGGAACAATCATAAAAACCAGCGATGGGGGTACTACATGGAGATCTCAAATCAGTGAAACAACCGAAGATTTGTTTTCAGTTTACTTCACTAATGCAAGTACGGGTTTTGCAGTGGGTGATCATGGCATGATGTGTTTAACGACAAATGGCGGAGAAATTGTTCCTCCAACCCTATCAACTGCGGCTCCCTACGCCATTACTGCCACAACTGCGATTTCAGGAGGGGACATAACCTCAAACGGGGGTGGGCCTGTCATAGCCCGTGGTGTTTGTGTAGCCTTGTGGGAAAACCCTGATCTTACTGACGGTCCTACCATGGATGGTACCGGTAGTGGTGCGTTCGTGAGCAACATTTCAGGTTTATGGCCGGCAACAAATTACCATGTCAGGGCCTATGCCACCAACAGCGGCGGCACCGCTTATGGAAACGACATTGCTTTTACCACGCCTTGCCCCACCAGCTTCTCACTACCGTTTTCACAGGTGTTTGGCACCACCGACCAACCTGCGTGCTGGACCCAGGTTGACCATCAGGGCACCGGTCAGGTATGGCAATTCGGAGTAATTTCAGGAGGATGGGATCCACTGCCTAACCTCGATTATAATTATGCTTATTTAAACAGTGGCGCCTATGGCAGCGGAGGAAATCAAAATGCCGATCTGATCACACCGCTGCTTGATTTATCCGGTTATGCATCAGTAACTTTAGGATTTAGCCATTTTTTCAAAAGTTCATTCGGCACTTCAGGGAAAATATCCTACAGCACTAACAATGGAACTTCCTGGACGACTCTTCAGACTTTCACCTCAACCTCTGCGAACCCGGCCCTGTTTTCAATGTCCATCCCCGGAGCGGCAGGACAGAGCCAGGTTAAATTCAAATGGAACTATACCGGTGGAAATGGCTATTACTGGGCCATTGATGATGTTCAGATCACAGGTCTTCCTTTTGTCAATACCACAGCGCCTTCTTCAATCACAACTTCTACGGCAGTTGCCGGAGGGACGATAAACCCCGGTGGTGGGGCGACATTTACGGCCCGGGGTGTTTGCTGGGGCGAAACGGCAAACCCGGACATAACCGGCAATCACACAACAAATGGTTCCGGTACCGGTACTTTCGTCATCAATCTGACAGGTCTTTCACATAGCACTACCTACCACATAAGGGCTTATGGCACAAAAAGCGGCGGAACTTCATACGGAAACGACCTTTCATTTACAACCTTATGCGGCAGCGTTTCACTCCCCTATTACGAAGGCTTTGCCAATGCGACAATACCCAATTGCTGGTCTCAGACCGATATCCAGGGCTACGGGCAACGATGGCAATTCGGGGTAATCCCGGGCAGTCCCTATAATCCGGGTCCGGCGCTTACAGGAAATTATGCTTATTTAAACAGCGATGGGTATGGCAACGGGAACACGCAGGATGTAACCCTGGTTTCACCTGTATTTGATTTATCGTCATATTCGACCGTTGTGCTTGGATTCAATCATTATTTCAGGGGTTTTCCGGGTTCGAATGGGACTCTGTTTTACAGTATAAATAACGGAAGCTGGAATGGCATTGCCAACTTTGAATACACTACGAACCCGGAACCCTTTTCACGGTCCATTCCGGAAGTCGCCGGGCAGAGCCAGGTCCGGTTCGGTTGGAATTATTTCGGTACTTATGGCTATTACTGGGCCATTGACGATATAACAGTATCGGAAGTAGCCACGAACAGAGCGCTGACAAATCTCACGGTCGGACCTGGAGCAACTCCTTGCTACAACGCGCAGCAAACCATTACGGTGGCGGGAAGCGGCACCACCTTTACCGTGCAGAACGGTGGCGACGCCACCCTGGTCGCCGGCCAGAATATCAGTTTCCTGCCCGGTACGAAGGTTGATCAGGGCGGACATCTGTGGGGATATATTACCACCACCGGCAGTTACTGTGTTGCACCCAGCGCACCGTTCAATACGTTGAACACGGATGAACCTGCTGCTTTGATTCAAAAGGAATCTTCCCTTTTCAGGGTCTATCCAAACCCGACCACCGGAAAGTTCACTCTGGAGTTGAATACAGAACTCAATGATGTGGAGGCAACCGTCCGGATTTATGGAATGCTCGGAGAGGAGGTGCTTCAGGAAAATCTTGCAGGCAGCCGGAAAACTGAGTTTTCTCTCTCCGAAAGACCAAATGGCATTTATATTATCCGGGTGATGATGGGGGATAAAATGGGTACGGCAAAGGTAATTAAACAGGAATAAAATAAGTCAAAATGCAAAATGCAAAAGTCAAATGGCAAAATGCAAAATGCAAAGTCAAACGTCAAATTTGCTGTGTCCATATTGATAAATATCAACACAAACAGAGGATCACATCATTCTGAAAGACAGTAAATTTCCGGTTTAAAGTGTCAAAATTGACGGATGATATTGCTTTTATTCAATTTATATCAAGGTACATTTGATCACCAACCAAAAATCATATTTATGAAAATATATACAAGGGTTCTTTTTATTCCATTATTGATTTTGCTGTTTTCTGTTGTCTTTTCTAATCAAAGTAATGCACAGTCCACCCTTCTCACCGAGAGTTTCGAAAACGCCGGAAACGCACCAGTTGGCTGGGCTACCGAGGTTGTATCGGGTGGAAACACTATTTCGTTTCAAATGGGGACTGCCCATCCTGCCGGGTTTTCTGCCTACAATGGTTCGTATCAGGTTATGTTCAACTCCTATAGCGGCAACAGCGGGGTGAACAGGTTAAAAAGGACTTCTGCATTCTCTACAATCGGTTACACAAATGTGACAGTTGATTTTGCATGGCTTGAGAGCTACGGATTCGCCACTTCACCAGACAAAGTTGAAGTTCAATGGTCAACCGATGGAACAAACTGGAACACTGCCGGAACTTTTTACCGTTATAATGCCGTCCAGGGATGGAAAATCAAAAGCCAGCTATTACCGGCAGGCGCCCAGGGACAAAATACTCTCTACATTGCCTTTCTGTTTACCTCAAATTATGGCAACGACTGTTATCTCGACTATGCTCACATCATCGCAACCAATAATCCGCCACCGGGGATGAT
>JBAXFM010000215.1:0-9303 GCA_037139855.1 Bacteroidota bacterium | reverse complement strand
CTTCCCCACAAAGGGAAGGGGGAGTAAGTCCCTCCCTTTTTGGGGAGGGATTTAGGGTGGGGTCCAAGAATGGGGAGGGATTGAGTGTTGTGTACAAATCATTGGCATTGCTGAGACCAAGGAGATTCCATTTACCCTGGACGACCGCGACCGGATCATCCGGATAAAGCAAAAAGCCGAAACTTTCGCTGGCGCCATTGAAGAAAGAGGATCAGCGAATTCTTGCCGTTCTGGTGGATTTCGCCAAAACCCAGCCAAAACTTACCGGGATTTTAAAAAATGCCGGGTTGCTCTGAGCCATATTTGAATGGATTTTCTACTTTTACGAAAATTTTCAGATATGGAACAATGGAAACGGTTATTTGAGCTGGCTGACAAACTAAAAGCTTTGCAGCCATGGAATTTTCTTTATGAAGATGAGATTTTCGGTGTTAGAGATCCGGGAACCGGAACGATAGGTTTTATTAGTTTTATGGGGGCGCGAGGGGAACATTATGCTATGTCCGTTTACCTTGGAGAGCGAGCGTTGATGAAGTTTTTCAACCTATCAGAAAACGCCGATAATATGTCACCCGAATCAATTCTTGAAATTTCACAATTGCAGGTTTCTTTCGAAGGACGGGATCAGCTTGAAAAAGAGGACAGGGAAATCATCAAAGCCATCGGCAAAAAATATTCGGGTAAAAGCGCCTGGCCAATGTTCAGATCCTTCCGGCCTGGTATGGTTCCATGGTTTTTAGAGGAGGCTGAAAAAGAATCCATGATCTGTTTTCTGGAACAGGCGATTGAAGTAGCTTCCAGACCATTTATCGCTGATTTGCTGCAATTGAAGCCTGCAGTTCCAAACGTTTTCCTGATAAGAGATTATGCGTTAATCGCAGAAAAACCTTCGTGGAAGGATTCTTTTCACCAGGTTCATGAGTTACCAGAAACTGAAATCACTGGTCCTCTGCCAATAGAACTGGTAAGGGGAGTGTCTACTCTTCCTGCCGGCAACCTCATTCTGGAAGCTGACTTTTTCATGACACCTGCTCAAATCCGGCCTCCCGGGGTTCGACCTTTTTTTTCTTACATGCTGTTGCTGGTTGACAAGAAAAGTGAAATGGTACTGGGTTTTGAAAACCTCGATCCTTCCAACGGACTGGAACCAATGTATGGCAAGATTCCCGCTATCCTGCTGAAACAAATAAAAGGGTTAAAAACCAGACCCAAAGAAATCCATGTATCATCGGATGTTCTTACCAAACTGGGAAATACCATCACCAGGGGGATCAATGTTCCGGTAATAAAGAAAAACCGTCTTCCTGCATTGGGAAAAGCAAAGAAGGATGTTATGAGGTATTTACAGGGATAAGGAAATACCTGAAAAAGTTATTAACAATTTTGGGTTTTCTGTATTACCTTTGCTTCAAAATCGGATTAAGCATTATAAACTTAATCCTGAAAGAAAATGAAAACAATTCAGAAAATTATCCTGTTTTTCCTGCTGGCGTTGCCAATGTTAGGCATTGCTGAGACCAAGGAGATTCCATTTACCCTTGACGACCGCGACCGGATCATCCGGACTGAGCAAAAAGTTGAATCGGTTAAAACCGAGATGAATGCCAGGTTTGAAACGGTTAATCAACATTTTACTGCTATTGATCAGCATTTTACTACTGTTGATCAACGATTTGACCAACTGTTCAACTTCCTGTGGGCCATCATCGGCATCTTTACCACCATGATGGTCAGCATTTTCGGCTTTGCCTTCTGGGACCGAAAACTTTCGCTGGCGCCTTTGAAAAAAGAAGATCAGCGAATTCTTGCCGTCTTGGTGGATTTCGCCAAAACCCAGCCAAAACTTTCCGAGATATTGAAAAACGCCGGGTTGCTTTAAAATAAAGCTACTCACGAACAACTACGCCACGACCTTAAAGGTCGTATTGTTCGGACTATGGTTATTAACAGAATTAAAATTGCAAATATTCTTAACTTTAAAAAAAAACTTTTGTTATGGAACAATGGAAACGATTATATGAACTGGCTGATAAACTGAAGGCTCTGAAGCCATGGGATATTCTTCATAATTCCGAGATTTTCGGAGTCAGGGATCCCGGATCCGGAACGATCGGTTTTATCATTTTCCCTATGGAAGAAGGAGATGACCCTGCAATGGTTGTTTACCTTGGAGAGCGAACGATTACAACTCTTTCTCACTATTTAGACAACTACAATACCATACCACCTGAACGTGTATTCGAAATCGCGCAAATGAGTCTGACCTTTGTGGATCGTAGGCTGGTTGAGAAAAATGACCGGGATATCATCAAAGCTATTGGTAGAAAATATCATGGTAAAAGGGCCTGGCCTGTTTTCGAATCCATACGCCCCGGTATGCCTCCCTGGTTTTTGGATGAAACGGAAAAACAATCGATGATCCATTTTCTTGCTCAGGCGATTGAGGTAGTTTCCCGGCCAGATTTACAAGGATTGTTCCGGTCACCACTCAGGGATACGAAAAAGTTCCTGATAAGGGACTATGAAAAAACCGGAGATGAACTTGTATGGAAAGATTCGTTCCAGGGGATTCGAAAAATGCCTCCGGTAAAAACTCCTTTTACAATGCCCTTGGATTTAGTTAAGAAACTGACAGCAATTCAACCAAGTGAGATGGTCGTAGAAACCGACTTTTTTATAACACCAATACCTGTTATGCTTTCCGGTACCCGACCATGTTTTACATATTTTCTGATCATCATGGACAAAATAAATGAAGTTCAAATTGGTTATAAAATACTGGACCCCAGCTCCGGACTTGAACCCATGTATGAAAGTATTCCTGCCATCCTGCTGGAATTGTTAATAAAGTCAAAGACCCGACCCAAAGAAATTCATGTATCATCGGAAGTTCTGGCCGGACTGGGACCTGACATCTCCAAAAAGATTAAAATACCGGTAGTCTGGACAAGCAGTCTTCCGGTATTTGAAATCGGTAAAAGAAAGATAATTGAGAATTTACGTGATATGCAAAATTCTATATCTCCCAGGTATCCCCGGAATTCAGTAAATCATCCACATTCTTGATCTTCGAGGTTTCCTTGGCATATTTGATCTGCTCCTCCACGAGATCATCATACGTAGGATACATGGCCGAACGGATTACGCCAAATACCATCGGGAAATGAGGCGGCGCCAGTTTGGCCAGCATGAGTTGGATACCCGGATCCTGGTTGTATTGATCATGAACGAGGATATCGTCGATGGTAATACCGTTTTTACCGATCTCAGCCACCTCAAGCATGGTATCTTTCAGGATGAGTCCTTTGTCATTGTTTTTGCCGAAAACCATTGGTGCACCATTCTTCAGAATGAGCATATTCTCATCTTTAACCTCTTTACCGGTTACAGGCGCATGCGCTTTGTCGGCGAAGATGATGCAGTTTTCCATGATCTCGGTTACAGAAGTTCCATCATGCTTGGCTGCTTCGAACATGCATTCGGTCATCAGGGCAATATTGTTGTCGGGTACACGGGCAAAGAAAGTACCCTGCGCGCCCATCACCAGTTCGCCAATGTTGAAAGGATGTTCAATGGTTCCCATGGGCGAGGTTTTCGTTACCTTCCCCATCGGGGTGGTTGGAGAAAACTGACCTTTGGTCAATCCATAGATCTGGTTGTTGAACAGCAGGATATTGATGTCAACATTGCGGCGGATCACATGGATGAAATGGTTGCCACCGATGGCGAGTGAATCACCATCGCCGGTCACGGTCCATACGCTTAATTTGGGATTGGCAATTTTCACACCTGTTGAGATCGCCGCAGCGCGTCCATGGATTCCATGAATGCCATAGGTATTTACATAATATGGGAAACGCGACGAACAGCCAATGCCGGATACCATGCAGAAATTTTCCTTGCGGTACCCGATCTTGGGAAAAACACGTTCCACTGCCGCCAGGATGGCGTGACCCCCGCATCCAGGGCACCATTTAACCATTTGGTCGCTTTCAAAATCTGCTTTGCTGAGTTGAACATTTGTACGTTCAACAGTCATATTGATGAAGTCCATCTTATTTTTCCTCCAAAAGTTGATTAAACTTATCTGTTAACTCGTTGATCATGAAAGGTAAACCTTGTACCTTGTTGAACTGAGATATATTGGGCATGGGGAACTTCATGCGGAGGTAATTGACGAATTGTCCGCTGTTGAGTTCGCAAACCACAATTTTTTTAAAGCCTTTCAATACCTTTTCCGTATTCTTTGGAAGCGGCATGATGTAATGGAAATGGGCATGACTGATATTCTTCCCTTCCTTCTGCATCTGGCTTACTGCCGAATGAACAGCGCCATAGGTACCGCCCCAGCTTACAACCAGCAAATCGCCTTCGGCAGGTCCTTCAATTTCCTGTTCAGGAATGAAATCTGCAACCTTCTCAACCTTTTGAGCCCGGAAATTGGTCATGACCTGGTGATTCATCGGATCGGTAGATACAACACCGGTGACATTTTCTTTTTCCAGTCCGCCGATACGGTGACGAAGTCCTTCTGTTCCCGGAATGGCCCATTGGCGCACCAAAGTTTCCGGATTTCGTTTATAGGGTTTGTAATCAGGATCATTTGCTTCGGCGATGGGTGGGTTGATGGCGGGCATGTCGGCCATCTTTGGAATCCGGAATAAGGTTGAACCAAAGCCAAGGTATCCATCGGTAAGGAGAATCGCGGGTGTCATGTGTTCCATGGACAATTTCGCGGTTTCGTAGGCATAATAAAAGCAATTTTCCGATGATGAGGCGGCAATCACGATCACCGGACATTCGCCATTGCGGCCAAACAATGCCTGGTATAAGTCGCTCTGTTCCGATTTGGTGGGCAATCCGGTAGAAGGGCCTCCCCGCTGAACATTGACGATGACGAGGGGCAACTCGGTAATGACTGCTAACCCGATGGCTTCGCTTTTGAGCGAAAGTCCGGGACCGGAGGTAGTGGTACATGCCAGGGAGCCGGTAAAGGAGGCGCCAATGGCAGAGCAAATCCCTGCGATTTCATCTTCTGCCTGGAAAACTTTGGCGCCCAGTGATTTGTGCTTTGAAAGCTCCATCAGAATTTCCGTTGCCGGGGTAATGGGGTAGGAGCCAAGGAACAGCGGGCGTCCTGATTTCTCAGCGGCGGCAAGCAATCCCCATGCCGTTGCAACGTTGCCTGTGATGTTACGGTAACGTCCTTTTTGCATGTTGGCAGCAGAAACCTGAATCACCGATTCAAGGGCTTCAATGGTGTCTGCGTAATTGTATCCTGCCTGAAGAACGATTTTGTTGATTTCAATCAGTTCAGGTTTTTTCTTGAATTTGTCTTCAAAATATTTGAAGGATGGCTTCAGATCGCGGTTAAAAATATAATAAAGCATGCCAAGGGCAAACATGTTTTTGCTTCGTTCGGCTATTTTGTTGTCAACGCCAAGTTCTTTCAGGCTCTCCTTGGTGAGTGTGGTAATGGGAGCCTTGATCATGTTGTAACTGTCGAGGGAGTTGTCGGTAAACGGATTGTTCTTGTAACCTGCTTTTTCGATCGTTTTGTCGTCGTAAGCATCGGTGTCAGTAAGAATGGTAGCACCTTTTTTAGCCCATTTCAGATTGGACCTGAGAGAGGCAGGATTCATGGCAACCAATACATCGACCAGGTCGCCGGTCGTGAAGATTTTTGAACTGCCCATGTGCACCTGGAATCCTGAAACACCAGCCACTGTATTTTGCGGTGCGCGGATTTCAGCAGGAAAATCAGGAAATGTAGCGAGGTCGTTTCCAACAAGAGCAGCAACATCTGAGAACATGCTGCCGGTAAGTTGCATACCATCGCCGGAGTCGCCGACAAACTTAACAACCACCTCTTCACGTTCAATAACAGGTCTTTTTTTCTTAGCCATAGCTTCATTGAGTTTAGGGTTGCAAAGTTACTGAATAATGTCAAAAGGCAAAGTGCAAAGTATAAAATTCGACATCCGATATTCTTTATTCGATATTCGATATTCAAGAATTGTTTTATCTTTGCCATGAAATTCGCTTTATTAACTCGTCCTGGTAATTTCAGGACATAAACTCAATAAGTCATGGCTTATAAAATTAATGATGATTGCACCGCTTGCGGAACCTGTATCGATGAATGCCCTGTAGAAGCAATTGCTGAAGGTGATATCTACAAAATTGATCCTGAAGTATGCACTGATTGTGGTGCTTGCGCCGATGTTTGCCCGGTTGAAGCAATCCATCCTGAGTAATCGGGAGAGAAATTGATTTGTGAAAAGAGCAGCAGTTCCTTCGATCGGGGCTGCTGTTTTTTTTCGTAAATTGCCTTCAAATTACCTTCATGCGCCAAAAGATTTATTTTGCCTCCGATTTTCATCTGGGAATTCCCGATCACGACAGCAGTCTTGAGCGGGAGAAGAAGTTGGTTTCCTGGTTGGAGATGGCTCGCGCTGATGCCGCCGAAATTTATCTGATGGGTGACCTGTTTGACTTCTGGTTTGAATATAAAACAGCTATTCCGCGTGGATATGCCCGGCTTTTAGGTAAACTTGCCGAGATTACCGATGCCGGTATTCCTGTTCATTTGTTCCGTGGCAATCACGACATGTGGGCTTTTAATTACCTCACTGAAGAACTGAATATTCAACTACACCGTGACCCGGAATTCAGGGAATTCAATGGCAAACACTTTTACCTGGCGCATGGCGATGGACTCGGCCCTGGTGACCATGGCTATAAATTCATTAAAAAAGTATTTGCCAATAAGTTCAATCAGTGGTTATTCCGTCAGATTCATCCTGATTTCGGGATCAGGCTGGCGCTTTTCTGGTCGCGTAAAAGCAGAAGCGCCGGTATCGAAAAAGAGAAAAAAGAGCAGGATCTTCAATTGAAAATAATCCAGGAACGCATCACGGTTCATTCTGATGAATTGTTGAAACAGCATCCTGATCTTGATTACCTCATCTACGGGCACTATCATTATCCGCTGGAGACAGTGCTAACAGGAAAGACCCGGCAGTTTGTGCTGGGAGATTGGCTCACCCATTTCACTTATGCGGTGTTTGACGGGGATCGGCTTGAGTTGAAATGTTACGTTTAATTTCCAGCACCCGCTGGCGATGAAATTTTACATGTTTATTTTCAGGAAATTTATCGTTTAAGGCTGAGTCCAGTTTATGGTAATACATAAAGTCCTCTTCAGGACTGAGCACAGGACTCATGCCAAAGGCATAGTTCAATACAAGCAGGGAGGCAAGTGAACCAGGGTGTTTATTGATAAACGCCATTTCATCTTTCCGCTGATTTTCCCAAATTTGTTTGAACGATGTATCAAGTTTTTGTGTCACCTGATAATAATCGGAACTGTCCTGACGATCTGCAATGATCATTTCGAGTGAGTCAACCTGTTTTTCTTTCAACCGGGTGTGACGGTAGAAATCATTCAGCATCATGGCTTCCTCCGGACCTTTCAGGATCACATGGTCGGGAAAATCGACCACACTCCCTGTCAGATCAATCTGGTCGCCGGCATACAGCATCAGCACCAGTATCTTGCCGGAAGGAGCTTTGAGCAGCCAGAATCCGGTCTCATGGATGACCGGGTTGAATTCAAATTGCCCGCTATTGTCAAGGATAACCGAATCGATGGCATGAATTTCGCGGGTATCCATCTCCTGAAGGGTTAGTTTCAATCCCAACGCGCCGGTTAAACTACCTTTTACATGAGCCGTATTGCCTGCCGGAGGTTGACATGAAGTGATTAAAACAATGCCGGCAATTATCATAAAAATCTTCTTTATCTTCATAATCGTTCATTAATTCCGCACCTAAGTTCACCAACTCACCAGCTTCCCCACAATAAACCTGTCAATCGGAAACGTAAAATCTTCCGCCTTTAGTTCAATTCTCTTTACCCAACGGAAACACTGTGAACCGTCAATGGGCGGAATATCATTGACCTTCTCCGTGGTTTGAAAACAATATGGTTTATCAGCTTTTACCAGGTAATAAATGTTGAATAGCTGCATGTCGGATGGCAACAGGGTGGTGGGCTGGTAAAAATCTGTGGTATAGAAATGGGCAAGGATTTCAATCGGGGTGTTTAATTCCTCCATGAACTCACGTTTCAGACACTCAATGGTCCCTTCGCCAAACTGCAAACCGCCACCAGGAAACTTAGTCATATATATGCCGAGTCTGAATTCGTCGGTGACCAGCACGCTATCCTCGTCGAAAAGAAAACCATAAACGCGAATGTTGAACTGATTGGGCATCAAAGGAGCATTTGGATGCAAAAATAGGGTAAATATCATGGGCATTACCACCATTCAGGGGAAGTGTGCAGGTTTTTTTATGGATAGGCCAATTTTCTGTGATGGTAAGCGTTTGATAACTAATGGTTGAATTATAAAACCCTGAGGACATGGATTATTTTGAATTATTTGATTTGCTGAAAAGAAGAGTCAATTATGACACCGATAAAACGGTTTTAGACGATAAGGTGACTCTTCACAATTATTCATTCGATTCAGGAAACGGATTTATTCTTCCCGGAGAAGCATTATATCAATGCGAGCGCCACAATTTCACGGAGACCAACGCAGGCGCTTTCGCTTCTTTCCAGGGCATTTCAGGCTCCATCCTTGATATCCACGATTCAAAGATAGTTGAAAATCAGCATTTCCAGTACCACATTCTGTCACCGGCCCGTATGAATAAAGCCAGCGATTTTATCCTGATGATTCATGGGTTCAATGAAAAATCATGGACCAAATACCTACCATGGGCTTATTCACTGGTAGAAAAAACCGGGAAAGCGGTGGTGTTGTTTCCCATGGCTTTTCATATGAACAGGGCGCCATCGGTTTGGTCGGAGAAACATGCCATGCATCGCCTTAGTGAAACGCGGCAGTCTGGTTTTCCGGATATTGTTGCCAGTACCTTTTCAAACGTTGCCATCAGTACCCGGTTGCACCAGAAACCGCAACGCTTTTTTTGGTCAGGATTACAAACCTATTATGATGTCATCCAGTTTCTTGAGGATATCAAGGCGGGTAATCACCCATTTATTGCCCATGATGCGGGATTTGATTTGTTTGCCTATTCCATTGGCGGACTTTTGTCACAGATTCTCATAATGACCAATCACAGGAACTATTTTTCACAGTCAAAACTCTGTTTGTTTTGCGGAGGAATTGTGTTCAACCGCTATTCCCCCGTATCCAGGTTCATTCTTGACAGCGAAGCCAATGTGGCGCTCTATTCCTATATCATCGAACATCTCGAAAATCATTTGAA
>JBAXFM010000214.1:0-9321 GCA_037139855.1 Bacteroidota bacterium | reverse complement strand
TCAACCCTGATACGGCCCGCAACGAAATGGTCAACTTCTGGGCGATCCTGTTTTCGCCGGTTGCGGTAAATAAATTTCTGCACACGGTTTCGTCGGGCTATGTAACAGCCGCCGTTTTCGTGATCGGCATCAGTTCCTGGTTCCTGCTAAAAAAGAGGCATACGTTACTTGCCAAACGCAGCATCCTGGTGGCCAGCATTTTCGGTCTTGCAACTTCCCTGTTCCTGGCTTTTATCGGCGATGGTTCTGCTTACCAGGTTTCACAAAAGCAGCCCATGAAACTGGCCGCCATGGAAGGATTGTACCATGGAAAACAGGGAGCCGGGCTGGTTGCCTTTGGCATTCTGGCCCCTGATAAAAAACAAGGGGATGGCAAAAATGCATTCCTTCTCAAAGTAGAGTTTCCAAAACTTCTTTCCTTCCTGGGATACCGGAATCCCGATGCCTTTGTTCCGGGAATAGACGACCTTATCAAGGGAGGTTTTAAACCCGGATTTGACCATATAAATGCGCTGGAGAAGGACCGGACTTTTTCAGTAGAAGAAAAGATCATCCGTGGAAAAGCAGCTGTAGCTGCCCTTGCCTCCTACCGCACGGCAAAAGCAGCCAAAGACACCGCTGCTTACACCCTTGCACTGGAAGAAATGAAAGTAAATTTTGCATGGTTCGGTTATGCTTACTTAAACTCACCTTCAAGCGTAATACCCAATGTTCCGATTACTTTTTACAGTTTTCACCTGATGGTTTACCTGGGAATGTATTTTATTCTGCTTTTTACGGTTGTCCTCTATTTGGTGAGAACCGACAAACTTGAAGACAAGCGATGGTTGCTTTGGATAGCCATCTTTACCATTCCATTCGTTTATCTGGCTTCGGAAGCGGGATGGGTGGTAGCGGAGGTGGGCCGTCAACCCTGGGTGATTCAGGACCTGATGCCGGTGATGGCCGCCGTTTCAAAGGTCGATGCCAGTTCTGTTATCATTACTTTTTCACTTTTTGCGGCCATCTTCACTGTACTGCTCATTGCCGAACTGATGATCATGCTCAAACAAATCAAACTCGGACCAAAAGACGGAGGGACCAAATAATGTTTGAAACCATGTCGATTGAATCGCTTCAGGCTTACTGGTGGATCATCATCTCCCTGCTGGGCAGCCTTCTCGTATTTCTGATGTTTGTGCAAGGCGGCCAAACTTTGATATATACCATTGGCAAAACAGAACCGGAACGTAAAATGCTGGTCAACGCCCTTGGACGAAAGTGGGAGTTTACCTTTACCACCCTGGTCACCTTTGGCGGCGCATTTTTCGCATCCTTCCCCCTATTCTATTCCACCAGTTTCGGGGGCGCTTACTGGGTATGGATGGCCATCCTGTTTCCCTTCATCATACAGGCGGTGGCATACGAATTCCGCAGCAAGCCAAACAATTTCCTGGGCCATAAAACCTATGAATGGTTCCTGATCATCAACGGGTTGCTTGGCACAGTGCTGATTGGTGTGGCGGTAGCGACTTTTTTCACAGGATCGGCTTTTCTGGTCAATAAATCGGCGATCACCAACCTGACCGACCCGGCCATTTCGCGGTGGATGCATCCGGCGCACGGACTTGAAGCTGTGTTAAACTGGCGAAACGTTGCTCTTGGACTGGCCGTGTTTTTCCTGGCCAGAATACTGGGGATTCTTTATTTCATCAACACCATTGATGATGAGCATATTATCAACCGTTCGAAAAAGCAATTGATGATCAACACCATCCCTTTCCTGGTTTTCTTTCTGGCTTTTGTTTATGCACTCTTAACCATGCCGGGTTATGCCATTCGTCCGCAGGATGGTTTTATCTATGGTGAGTCATCGAAGTATTTTCACAACCTCACCCAGATGCCCCTTGTAATGATGATGTTTTTTGCCGGAGTGGTATTTGTGCTGCTTGGGGTGGCTCTGCCGTTGCTTGATATTGTCAAAAACGGATCATCAGGAATCTGGTATGCCGGTTCCGGTACTATACTCACTGTGTTTGCCTTATTCTGCCTTGCCGGGTTTAACAACACGGCATATTACCCGTCAACCTTTGATTTACAGAGTTCACTGACCATCAATAACAGTTCCTCAAGCCATTACACGCTCACTGCCATGAGTTATGTTTCATTGCTTGTGCCGTTTGTCATCGCTTATATATGGTACGCCTGGAAAGCGATCAACAGCAGGAAAATTGATGCTGCGGAGATGGAGGAGGGAGGGCACAGCTATTGATGGCAAAAGGCAAAATGCAAATGGCAAATGTAAAATGTAAAATGGGTTAGGTTGCGGTGAGGTAGGGGATTGTAAAATAGAAAGTTGATCCCTGGCCTTTGGCTGAAATCAGGCTGATGCGGCCGCCCAATATCCCAATGATATCTTTAGCGATGGTCAACCCCAGACCGCTTCCTTCATGACCACGGGTGTCGCTAATATTTTCCTGTGCGAATTGATCAAAGATTCTGGCTTGCGCTGCTTCATCTATTCCGGCTCCGGTATCTTTGACGAAAAACTCCAGGTCAGGTCCTTTTTGTTTATAGCCAAAAATAATTGAGCCTGAACTGGTAAATTTTATCGCATTGTCGATCAAATGGGATAAGGTCTTCTGTAACAAATCATAGGAAGATTTAATAATACAATGATTTCCTTCCTGGGGATGAAAAAGGTTAAGCCCCAGGTTTTTGGTTTCACAGATATGTCTGAATTTGTTGTAAGTCTCCTCCAATAACACCTCGGGGGAAAATTCACTTTCCTCCACGTCCATGGACCCAGTTATGAGAAGCGCCATATCCACGTAATTGGTAACAGTTGCTATCAGCCGGTCGCTGTTTGCCTGTAGATGCCGGTAATACACCTCTTTTTCCTTTTGTGTAAGTTCAGGTTCAATCAGAACCTGCGACATGCCAAGTATCCCACTCAAAGGAGTCCGGAATTCGTGAGAAATATTATTCAGAAAAGCTGTTTTCAACTGGTCGCTGAGTTCGGCTTTCTCCAATGCTGCCTTTAAATCGATATTTGCCTTCTCCAACTCAATGGTTCGTTCTTTTACCTGCTCCTCCAGATTCTGATTCTGGTTTTGCAATTGCTGGTTCAGATAACGTGCAAACAGCAAATTATCAATGCGTAAACCCAATTCGAACAGGTCAAATGGTTTTGCAAGAAAGTCTTTTGCGCCTTCACTCAGTGCACGCTGTTTGGCTTCTGTACTTATATCGGCCGTGAGCACAAGGATTGGCAGATATTCATGGCCAGGGACCAACTCTTTAAGCTGGGCCATAATGTCGTAACCTGTAAGGTATGGCATCATTAAATCGAGCAGAATCAGATCGGGGTTGAACGAATGGTACAAACTTACCACCAAACGCGGGTCGGTTGTATATTTCACATTGGTATAACCCTGGATTTCGAGCAAGCCGGCAAGAATGTCGATATTGACTTTCATGTCATCCACAATCAGGATGTTGGCTTTTTTAAAGGTTGAATCTATCATGGTTGTTTTTATTACTCATTACTCCACTTAATCGACTCTCCGGTTGGTCAGTTTGGAAGGTAGAAATAGAAGGTAGCGCCACCTCCCGTCTCCCCTTCGGCCCTGCAACGGCCCCCGTGACGAATCACGATGTTGTTGACATTTGCCAGTCCGATGCCGATACCTTCAAAATCGCTGGGTTTATGAAGCCTTTGAAAAACAGTAAACAATTTTTCGGCGTTTTTCATATCAAAGCCGGCTCCATTGTCTTTTACATAAAACATGGTCTCGTTATCCTGCCTGGCACTACCTATTTCAATGATGGCTTCGGCCTTTTTTCCAGTATATTTTATCGCATTAGAGATCAGGTTGATCCACACCTGTTTTATCAATTGTTCATCTGCGTTGCATTCAAGCATCTGACCAATTTTGAACGAAATGTTCCTGTTTTTTGTTTCCGGTTCAAAAAATGTGATAATATGCTGAACCATGACAAGGGTATTGATCGGGCGTTTTCTGATTGCTGCACGCTGGAGTCTCGAAAACGACAACAACGCTTCTATCAGTTTTCCCATTTCAGTGGCTCCATTGGATATGATCTGCATATATTGAAGTTCCTCTTCGCTGCGCTGAGAGTTTTTCATTTCAATCAATATATCAATAAACCCCCTGATATGCCGCAAAGGAGCCCGCAAATCGTGTGAAACCGAATAGGAAAATGATTCAAGCTCGCGATTGGCTGCCTGGAGCTGTGTATTCTGGCTTTTCACCTGCAGGTGCAAATGACGTGCAAATAACAAATTTTGAATGCGCATGCCAACTTCTATCAAATCAAATGGTTTGGCAAGAAAATCTTTGGCGCCACCTGATAATGCACGTTGCTTGGCTTCAACGGTTATGTCGGCCGTGAGCACCAGAACAGGCAGATAGGTGTCGGAGGGTATCAATTCTTTTAACTGCTCCAGCACCTCATATCCGTTGAGGTGAGGCATCATTAAATCGAGCAGGATTAAATCGGGATTGAACGACTTGAACAAACTGACCACCTGCCGCGGATCAGTTGTATGCATAACGCTTGTATATCCCTGAAATTCAAGTAATCCCGTAAGAATGTCGATATTAGGCTGCTGATCGTCTACGATCAGAATATTTGCATTTTTAAAAGTCGGATCAATCATGGAGTTGCGTATTAAATTAAACGCTTTTTTTCAGTCATCCACTCATCCACCACATGCAAAAACATATGAATGTCGAGTGGTTTGGTTAAATAATCACGGGCGCCGGAATTCATCAATTTTTCGATCTGCCGCGATGTGGCATCTGCACTGAGAATGACAACAGGGATGTATTTTGTAATAGCATTTGCCTGCAATCCGGCCAACACTTCAATACCCGGCATATCGGGAAGATCCAGATCAAGCAGGATCAAATCAGGCTGGTAATCCAGTGCAAATTTCACCGCCAGTCTCCCGTACATGGCAGTAATGATCCGGATGGCCGGCCGGTGGCTCCCGATAATTCCTTCAACCAGTTCAGCGTTCGGAATGTTGTCTTCAATATATAATATGGTTCCTGTTTTTTCAATGGAGGCGGATTCAGGCCCCGGCTCTGCATCCGGAAGGCTCGTGCCCGTTTTCTGACAATCAGCCTGTGGGAGTTCAATCCAGAATGTACTGCCTTTACCCGGTGTGCTTTCAACCCCCATGCGTCCGCCCATGGCGTCCATGAGTTTTTTCACCACGGTGAGTCCGAGGCCTGTTCCTTCTGTTTCACTCTTCTCAGCGCCAATCCGTTCAAACGGAAGAAAAAGTTTCTCCAAATCTTCAGTGTGAATTCCAAAACCGGTATCAATAATTGAAATCCTGACTGAACAAATGTCATTGACACCTTTTTGCTGAAATTCAGTTTTTATTGTTACCGACCCGCCGGGCCGGTTGTATTTTATAGCATTGTTTAACAAATTCAGGAGTACCTGTTTCAACCGTTGCCGGTCGGTATGGACAAAAAGCTGATTCGCAGGTGAATCATCCATTATGATGGTCAGATGACGCTTGTGCGCAGGCAGCTGAACAATATCGGTCATTTCGGAAATAACTGCTGCAACTTTTATTGGCTCTGCCATGATGGTAAGCCGCCCTGCTTCAATGGTTGAAATGTCGAGAACCTCATTGATTAATTTCAGCAGATGTTTCCCGCTGCTTAAAATATGATTTATCCCTTTTTTGTGACCCACATTAAGTTCGCTCATCTCCAGCAACTGGGCAAACCCAAGGATTGAGTTCATGGGTGTACGCAGCTCATGGCTCATGCGGGAAAGGAATTCACTCTTGGCAAGATTTGCATTTTCCGCCTCGCTTTTTGCTTTTTTCAGGGCCACTTCCACCTGCTTCCGTTCTTCAATTTCATTCTGCAGCATTTCGTTGGCTTCCCTTAACTGAGAGGTTCTTTCGCTGATTTTAATCTCAAGATAGGCATTCAGATTACTGATTTCCACTTCAACCTTCTTCCGTTCTGTCACATCCCTGTATTTCCATAAATGACCATTGTATTGATTATCAAGGTATGTCGGGATATAATCCCTTTCAAAGTGCCGGCCATCCACCAATTCCAGGGGTTCATTGAACACGGGTGTTCTGGTTGCAAGGGTCAGGTTTATTTTAGCTATGAAAGTTTCGGGATCTTTGAAGAACATTTTACTCTGCTCGGCAGAGTTGGAGCAATCGGCGCCGATGAGCAATCCGGGAGGCGCCTCGATGCCAAACATGTCACAAAACAACTGGTTCGTCAATACGATTTGCCTGTTTGCATCTTCCAGCAAAATACCTTCCTGCAAATTGACAAGCAAATTTGATAACACGTCGTTTTTATCTCTCAGTGCATCTTCCGGCTTCCCGGGTTGGTTATTGTTCTTCATCGCTTTTCATTATTCCGATCCACTCATCTACTGTTTTCAGAAATGCTGCAATGTCGAGCGGTTTGGTTAAATAATCCATGGGTCCGGATTTCATCATCCGTTCAATTTGCTGGGGCATGGCATCGGCGCTGATAATGATGACCGGAATTGACTTTGTGCGTACATCAGCCTGAAGGTTTCGTAAAACCTGGCTGCCATGGATATCGGGCAAATCGAGATCGAGCAAAATGATAACAGGCGAGTGCTCAATGGCAAGTTTAACAGCATGTTTGCCATAGATTGACGAAATCAGCTTTATTTCAGGACGGTGAATTTCAAGAATTTCTTCAACCAGTTCGGCATTCGGGATGTTGTCTTCGATATACAAAATGGTTCCGGTTTTCCCGGTCACCGGCTTGTGTTCTGATCCTGAATTTATTGCCTGCGGCAACTTGCTTTTCTGTGATCCGATCATCGGAAGTTCAATCCAGAAGGTACTTCCTGTTCCCGGCACACTTTTAACGCCCAATGTGCCGCCCATCGCCTCCATCAGTTTCTTGACCACCGTAAGTCCGAGGCCGGTACCTTCCGTTTCACTTTTTTCAGCCCCAATCCGTTCGAAGGGTTTGAAAAGTTTCGGCAGGTCTGGCGCAGAGATTCCTTTACCGGTATCGGTAACCGAAATTCTTACGGGAACAAATCCGTCTGCGTTTTCGGGCATCAGGTCGGTTTGAATCAGCACAGAACCACCGGTGCGGTTATATTTAATCGCGTTGTTCAATAAATTCAACAGTACCTGCCTGATCCTTTGGTTGTCGCACCTGACAAAGAGCTGGTTCACCGGCGAGTTTACCAGTTTGATTGACACATGCCGTTTTACAGCCTGCTGATGCACAATGTCAATTACTTCGGGTATCACTCCTGAAAGTTTGACCGGTTCAAGCGACAGTGAAAGCCGGCCAGCCTCAATGCGTGAAATATCGAGTACCTCATTGATTAAATTGAGCAGGTGCTTTCCGCTGGTTAAAATATGATTAACCCCTTTCTGATGGGCCTGGTTGCGTACATCCATCTGCATCAGTTGCGCAAAACCGAGAATTGAATTCATGGGTGTGCGGAGCTCGTGGCTCATGCGTGAAAGAAATTCACTTTTGGCAAGATTGGCATTATCTGCTTCTATTCTTGCTTTCCGATATTCTTCCTCAATTCGTTTTCTTTCCGTGATGTCGACCATCATGGTCAACAAACACAAATCTTTGCCAATATAAATCGAAACTGCCGAAAACAACCCGATGATCGGCACCCCTGATTTTGTTCGTGCAACCACTTCGATATCCCTGACCGGAATATTCTGCTTCAGTTGTCCTGTGAAGATTTTTCGCATCGCATGATCGTCAAACAGTTTTAATTCATCGGAAGTTTTCCCGATTAATTCGTCCCGTGAATATCCCAGGGTATTGATCAGTGTTTCGTTTACATCGATAAACCTGGCTTCATCGAAGCTCGATATGGCCATCAAAGCAGCATTTGTATGAAATGCTTTGGAAAACTTCTCTTCCGACAGTTTGATTTTGGACACATCTTTGCTTACGCCGAAAATCACAGGTTTGCCATCCCAGAAACCAGTCTTAACCCTGGTTTCAACAGATATTGGATTGCCCGATTTTTCTATCAGTGGTACCGGGCAAAAATCGGCTGTTCCTGCCAGCATTTCTCCCACAATCCGGCCTGCCTCCTCTCTGCGTTCCGGTGGATGGACCATCAGTACCGACTGATCCCTTAATTCGTCGAATGAGTATCCAAGCCGGGTTAAAACTGTTTCATTGACATGGATCATGTTTCCCTGACTGTCGAGCACAAAAAGAAAGTCATCGATGGTATTGAAAAAAGTTTCATAATTCCGTCGGGTCTGATCCAGCAATATTTCAGCCTGTTTCTGGTCGGTAATGTCCCAATTGGTCCCGATCAGGTTTACCGGGTTGCCGGATTTGTCGTGCTCAACAATTGCCAGCGCCCTGATGTTGCGAATGGTGCCATCGGGCCACACAACCCTGAATTCGGTGTCGAATTCTTTTTCGCCGCGAATGGCGGCCTGGATTTCAGCATCCCCCTGCACTTTATCGTCAGGGTGAAGTCCGGCCTGCCATGCATCATACGCGCCGCTGAAATCCTCTTTGGTAATCCCATACAAAGCAAACATCTGGTCATCCCACACCAGGATGTTGTTTACAATATCATAGTCCCATACCCCAACACCTCCTGCCCGGGCAGCCAATGACAAACGGGCAGATACCTGTTCCAGGTCGTTTTCGATCTTCTTGCGATCAGTGATGTCGGAAATAAACCCGTGCCAGAGCACCGATCCGTCGGCTTCACACTGTGGCATTGCATTTCCCAATACCCAGCGAACGTCTCCATTGTCGAACTTCACGCGATATTCATGCCGCCACAGCGTCAAATCCCGGGCAGAAGCCTGGATGGAAGAAACAACATCTTCAATGTCGTCGGGATGCAGAGAGGAAAACACAGCGGAGGCGTCATCGACAACCTCCTTCGGACTAACCCTGTATATTTCGCGAAGTCCTTCGCTGGCAAAGGGGAAACAGGAAGTTCCATCGGGATTTAAACGGTACTGGTATACAACTCCAGGCACCCGGTCGGCAATTTTATGAAGTTTGTCTAATGTCTCCTTCAGTGCTGCCGAGGCTTTTTTACCTGATTCTATTTCTTCCTTAAGCTGATCGTTTGCAATGGAAAGCTGCAGGGTTCTGCGGGAAATTTTCTCTTCCAATTCAGCTTGCATCCGGCGAATGTTGTCCTCTGCATGTTTACGATCGGTAATGTCCTGGACGGTCCCGATTATTGAAACAGGGTCACCAGCTTCATTCCGTTCAACCGTTGCTTTTGAATTAATAAAACGGGCAGGAGAACCATCGGCAGGGT
>JBAXFM010000213.1:0-9382 GCA_037139855.1 Bacteroidota bacterium | reverse complement strand
CTAATTTTGTCGCCCTTTCACGAAGACAATAATTTTCAATCACTTATATAATTACTTAGCTGCCATGAAGGTATATCAAACCAACGAAATCCGAAACATTGCCCTCATCGGGGGCGCAAAATCAGGAAAAACGACCTTAGCCGAAGCCATGCTGTTTGAAGGAGGTGTAATCAGCCGGAGGGGATCAGTGGAAGACAAGAACACAGTATCAGACTATCGTCCAATTGAGTTGGAGCGTCAGAATTCTGTTTCAGCAACAATACTTTATACACTGAGTGACAACAAGAAAATTAACATTATTGACACACCGGGATTTGATGATTTTTGCGGTGAAGTGATTTCTGCGCTTCGCGTGGTCGACACCGCCGTGATGCTCGTCAATGGACAGAATGGGGTAGAAGTTGGCACGGAAATTACCTGGCGTTATACCACCCGGGCCAATACCCCGGTTATTTTTGTGATGAATCATCTGGATCAGGAAAATGCCAATTTTGACGAAACCCTTCGCCAGATGAAGGCCCAGTTTGGCAAGAATGTTACATTGCTGCAATATCCCGTCAATGCAGGTTCAGGGTTCAATACCGTTATCGACCTGATGAAGATGAAGCAGTATAAATTTACCGCTGGTGGCGGAAAACCTGAGATTTCTGACATCCCGGCAGGTGAAATGGATAAAGCCGAGGAGATGTATGCTTCCCTGATGGAAGAGCTGGCATCAAAGGATGAAGCATTGATGGAGATTTTCTTTGATAAGGGAACCCTTACGGAAGAACAGATGCTGCAAGCCATGAAGACCGGTTTGATCAACCGTACCATTTTCCCGGTTTTGTGTACTTGTGCCAAACAGGATATCGGCGTAGGACGTTTACTCGAATTTATCAGCAGCTGTGTTCCTGCCCCGAACGAAATGCCCGGTATCAAAACCAAAGACGGCAAAGTGCTCACATGCAAATCAACAGATCCTGCCACCGCTTTTATTTTCAAAACATCCATTGAACAGCATCTTGGCGAGATCTCCTATTTCAAGGTTTATGCCGGCGAAATTACTGAGGCCCTGGATATGGTCAACCCCATTCGTCAGTCAAAAGAGCGTCTTTCTCAGCTTTTTGTAATCAACGGAAAGAATCGCGAAAAGGTTGAAAAAATGGTAGCCGGAGATCTTGGCGCCACCATCAAATTGAAAAATTCTTTCACCAACAACACGCTGAACTCGCTGAAGAATCCGGATGATGTGATTGAACCCATCACTTTCCCGGATCCTAAGTTCAGAACAGCCGTGAAGGCCAAGAGTAACACCGATGATGAAAAGATCAACATCGTTCTCCATGAACTTGCCAAGATGGATCCGACGCTCATCATGGGATATTCCCGCGAATTAAAACAGATGATTTTACAGGGACAGGGGGAACTTCATCTCAACCTGGCGAAATGGCATGTAGAGGTTCTGGAGAAGATTCCCATGGAATTTTATGCCCCAAGAATTCCGTATCGTGAAACCATTACCAAGCCTGCCAAGTCGATGTACCGCCATAAGAAACAATCAGGAGGTTCAGGACAGTTCGGAGAGGTACACATGTCCATTCAGCCTTATAAAGAAGGTATGGCCGATCAGACTGAATTCCCCATCCGCGGACGCGATGTTGTTGAACTCGACTGGGGCGGACGTCTTCAGATGAATAACTGTATCGTTGGAGGCGCCATCGATGCAAGGTTTTTACCGGCCATCATGAAAGGACTGATGGAAAAAATGGAAGAAGGACCACTCACCGGTTCTTACGCCCGCGACATCGTTGTGAATGTTTACGACGGAAAGATGCACCCGGTCGACTCCAATGAAATCTCGTTTAAACTGGCAGGCCGTAACGCTTTCCGTGAAGCCTTTAAAAATGCCGGTCCGAAGATCATGGAGCCTATTTATGACGTGGAAGTGATTGTTCCCGAAGACAAAATGGGTGAAGTCATGACCGATTTGCAGGGCCGCCGTGCCGTGATCATGGGCATGGACAGCGAAGGAAACTATCAGAAAATTATGGCCAAAGTGCCTTTGGCAGAACTGAACAGGTATTCCACCGCGCTGAGTTCAATCACCAGTGGCCGTGCCACGTACAACATGAAGTTTGCTGAGTATTCACAGGTTCCCGGCGATATCCAGGACAAGCTGCTCAAAGCATACGAAGATCAGGAGAAAGACGAAGAATAATCAATCGTAAACATCCATTGAAAACCCGGTCATTTGGCCGGGTTTTTTTGAATACAGTCCACAGAAATGCCAACAGGAGATTCACCTTCCGTAAAACACGATGCTTACGCCGTTTTAAAGGTGGGCGATTTTCGCTTGTTCCTGACGTTCCGCTTTTTTACCACCATCGCATTTCAGATGCAGGGACTCATCGTAGGCTGGCAGATGTATGAGCTTACCAAAGACCCGCTGGCCCTGGGACTTATCGGACTGGCAGAGGCTCTGCCGAATATTGCCACGGCCCTGTTTGCGGGTCACGCTGCCGACCGTTACAACCGAAAACGCATCATTGTTTGGTTTACCCTGCTTTTCCTGGTTGGCACTACCCTGCTTTTTCTGTTTTCGATCAAATCGCTGGGTATCATTGCCGCTTTCGGGGTATTTCCGATTTACCTGGTGGTTATGATTTCAGGGATATCACGGGCGTTTCTCTACCCTTCCATCGTAGCGATGATGTCGCAGCTAATTCCCAGGCAGTTATATGGAAACGCCTCATCATGGAGCAGTACGGTGTGGCAACTGGCAGCCATCACCGGTCCTGCCCTTGGAGGGTTGATCTATGGTTTTTTTGGCGTCAGGATCGCCTACCTGAGCGTGCTCTTCTCATTATCGGTTGCTCTTGCATTGCTTACGTTTGTGAAAAACAGGCCGATGCCGGCATTCGAGGCAGGTGAAAGCCTTTACAGGCGGCTGTCGTCCGGACTTAAGTTTGTGTTTAACAATCAGGTGCTGCTAGGGGCCATGTCGCTCGACATGTTTGCGGTTCTTTTCGGCGGAGCGGTGGCCATGTTGCCGATTTTTGCTGCGGAAGTGCTGATGGTCGGTCCGCAGGGACTGGGTTTTCTGCGCGCAGCTCCGATGCTGGGCGCTGTGGCCATGTCACTGGTGATGACCCACCGGCCTCCGATGATCCATGCCGGCAGGTACCTGATGATCGGTGTGGCAGGTTTCGGACTCAGCATTATTTGCTTTGCCATATCCCGAAATTTTTATCTTTCCCTGGGATTGCTCATGCTCAGCGGCATGTTCGACAACATCAGCGTGGTTATCCGGGCCACGGCCATGCAACTGATTACCCCCGATGAAATGCGGGGCCGGGTTGCCTCGGTCAACGCCATCTTCATCGGCTCCTCCAATGAAATCGGCTCGTTCGAGTCGGGCGTTGCCGCCAAACTGATGGGACTGATTCCTTCGGTGATCTTCGGAGGCATCATGACCCTGGGGATCGTTGGATTCACCACTAAATATGCACCAAAGTTGCGAAATTTGAATTTGAGGGAGATGGGGTAAAAATACCTCACCCCCCGGCCCCCTCTCCGCACGGAGAGGGGGAGGATGATCTTAGAAACGGAGATGGTTTAATCTGGCGTAACATCATATCATGGTCGTTTTCCTTTCAGGTTATAACTTTACGGGATTTGATTCCTGTAAAGTTATAACCGTTCGGGAATTGAAATATATTTAGTATATTTGCCTTCCTAAGTCTTTCAAGATGATAAACAGAATTTTAGAGAGCGAGATCCGAAAAAGATTGTTTGCCGGAAAAGCGATCATTGTGACAGGACCTCGTCAGGTTGGTAAAACCACACTGATAAAAAAAATTATTCATGACATGACTAACGTTTTGTTTCTGGATGGAGACGATCCAACGATCATGAAGCTACTCGACAGGCCTGATACAGAGCAAATCAGACAAATAATCGGGAAGAATAAAATTGTGTTTATTGATGAAAGCCAGCGCATCCATGAAATAGGGCTTACTGCTAAAATAATCGTCGATCAAATGCAATCTGTTCAGCTTATATTGAGTGGCTCTTCTTCTTTTGATCTGTTGAATCAGACCAATGAGCCTTTAACAGGAAGAAAGTGGACTTTTTCTTTGTGGCCAGTAAGCTGGATCGAATGGCAGGCAAATATTGGTTATGTGAGAGCCGAACAGGATCTCGGAAACAGGCTGGTATATGGCTTTTATCCTGATGTTCTGGTAAATCAACCGGATCAGGAAATAGTACTGAAGGAATTGACCGAAAGCTATTTGTATAAAGATATTTTGATTTTTGGCAACATCAAAAAACCCGATTCCATTCAAAAATTGGTACAGGCTCTTGCCTGGCAGGTGGGAAACGAAGTAGTGTATGCTGAAGTTGGCGGTATTTGCGGATTGGATCCCAAAACAGTGGCCAGTTATATTGAAATCCTTGAAAGGGCCGGTGTGTTGTTTTGTTTGCCTTCATTTAGCCGTAATCTGCGGAATGAAATCAGAACAGGCCGAAAAATCTATTTTTATGACAACGGAATACGAAATGCAGTGATCGGTCAGTTTCAGCCGATCCAATTGCGCAAGGACATTGGTGTTTTGTGGGAAAATTTTTTAATAAGCGAACGCCGGAAGATTATCAATTACAGCAAGTCATCAGCAAGCCAATATTTCTGGAGGACCAAGCAGCAACAGGAAGTTGATTATGTCGAAGTATATGATTCAAAAGTTTTAGGATTTGAATTCAAATGGAATCAAAAACATGCAAAACGTCTTCCAACGACATTTACAAACGCATATAGCAGCATTGATCAATGTATTACAACCGAAAATTTCAGAGAATTCGTTCATCCTTCGGAATTTGCGATAGATTTAATTTAACCTGGATGAATTGACCCCACAGCCTACAGGTCTTTCAGACAGCGAACCGAAAAGGCATTGGCCCGGCTTCCGGAATATAAGGAAACACTGGCATTTTCGGTGTTCAGACCCCGGGCAACGGCACTGGTTGGTCCCGAGGCGGAGGAACTCCAGAAAAAGGAGGCCGTCAACGGAGCCCCGCTGAAAACCCACAGGTTGTTCAGGTAGTTGAATCCCGCGGGGATGGCGTGAAATCCGTTCAGAAGGTAAAGGTCTTTCATCGGACCTGCCGCCTGGGATTGGCCGGTGTTCAGATCGAGCAATTCATCCCATTCGGAGGAGGCAGGCACATGCCACCCCGGAGGGCAAAGGCCCTGTGAACCTGGAATGGGGCTATATCTCATCAGTTCATCCCATTGATAGAATGACGAATATTGAATATTGAATGACGAATATCGAGTGTATTTTTCTGCTATGCAGTTATCGGTTTGCGGAACCAAATCGTAAATCGTAAATCCGAAATCCAAATTCTGCTTCATCCAGCATTTCCCATTGGGCAAAAGGTAGGTGGTATACTGGCGCCCGTCCCGTACATCGGTTAGTGAATTGCCGCAGGTAAACGGAGCAGCTGGTAAAACATGAATGGTGCCGCTGTTGCTGCCCGAACATCCATAGGAATTTGAATAGGAATAGGTAACATGGATCAGTCCGGTTCCGGAGGTTGACGGATCAAACAATCCGGTCCCGCTGTCCACCCCTGGTCCGGCATATACCCCGCCATGGGGTACTCCGCCCCGAAGTTGAAATGGCTTTGCAGCAGAGGTGGTTATGGTGTCGAAACAAAGCGAAAACGAAACGACAGGATTAACGTAAACATTGACCATGACGGAAGAAACCGGTCCCTGACAATTTGAAACGGAGGGAGTAACCGAGTAATTCACCCAACCCTGGGTATTGTTGGAATTGAACAACTGCTGGGCAATGGTATTGCCCGCACTGCCGGAATATCCGGTAACAGCCGGAGAGCCCGCGGCCGTCCACAGGAAGGTCGTGCCTGAAACCTGCGACTGCAGACTGATGCCGGTAGACTGGCCGCTGCAGATCGATTGTGCGGGTGGAGTCATTGTCACCTCCGGAACCGGGTAGGTCAAGGCGATGACCTGGGTAACCAGGCTGGTGCAACCATTCAGGGTGGATGAAAGGGAGTAGGTGACAGTTTGTGTGGTGGATCCCGTGGTAAATAAAGCCTGGGTGATGGTAGTTCCTGAACCATTGGCGTATCCGGTCACCGCAGGGGATGATCCGGTGGCAGTCCAGGAACAAAGGGCTCCCGAAAAGGAAGATGAAAGTGCAATCTGCACCTGCTGACCATAGCACACCTCCTGAGAAACCGGGCTGAAAATGATATCGGGTGTTGGTTTGACAAACACCTGGACCACCGTGGTGATGCCGGCACAGCCATTGGCCAGGGGCGTGATCAGGTATGTAACACTTTCAACGGTTGATCCCGGATTTACGAGGATATGGCTGAAGCTGTTGCCACTGCCACCGGAATATCCTGAAACCGTTGGCGCAGTTGCAGAAGCGCTCCAGCTGAAGATGGTGCCGGCTGTAGCAGATGAAAAACCCAGCGAAAATGTTTCACCGGAGCACAGCGATGACGGATGAGAGCTGATGATTATCACCGGGATGGGATTGATGATCGCAACATATGGAACAGGAGATCCGAAACATCCGTTGGAGGAAGGTGTAACCGTATAAGTAACTGATTCGGGATCAGGACCAGTGTTTTGAGGTGATTGTTGGATTGACCCGCCGGTTCCGCCGGAAAAATTGGAGATGAAAGCGGAACTTCCGGTTGCAGTCCACGAAAATGTAGCTGGCTGTGCACTGGAATTTAGCAGGATATTGATGGCGCCTCCGGTGCAGATGGTGGTTGTTGACGGGCTGAAGGAGATGTCAGGGATCGGATGGACCGTGGCGGTGAAAATCCCGGGTGCCCCGCTGCATCCGAGAGCATTGGGTGTAACGGTATAAGTAACCGCCGGATTGGTGAACCCATTGTTGTACAGCTGCTGAACGATAGAATTGCTGTTTCCGGGCCCGTAGCCGGTCAAATCCGGGGAATTTCCCACGGCGGTCCAGGTAAAAAGGGTTCCTGCGACAGTTGAAGCAGGAGTAAAACCAGTGTAGGCACCGGAACACAACTCAGATACTGTTCCGGAATTTGTAATGGCAGGCGCCGGGTTTACCGTTACCAGACAAACGACCGGACCAGAAAGGCATCCATTGATGGCGGCTGTTACTGAATAGGTCACTGTGCCAGGAGTAAAATTCAGGTTGGTGAGTGGTTGCCCGATGGTTGCACCAAGGCCGTTGGAAAAGCCCGTAATGTTGCCCGATGTCAGGTTGGCCATCCAGGAGAAGGTAGTCAGAGTAGAGGTGGCGGTCAGTGAAATGGCGGTTGAATTTCCCGAGCAGATGGTTTGTGCCGGCGGAACGATGAGCACGTCAGGTTGAGGCATCACCGGAACGTTATAAATAATGGCTGTACCCTGGCACCCGTTGGCCACGGAAGTTATTTCATAGGTAACCGTTCCAATGGATGTACCCGAATTGTAGAGGGGTTCCATGATCAGTGAACCAGCGCCGGAAGAATATCCGGAAATGGCAGGGGAGCTTCCTGATGCAATCCATGAAAAGGAGGTACTGCTTATGGTTGATGACAGGGAGATTACCACGCTGGCGCCATTGCAAACGCTTTGCGAAGGCGGGCTGGCGGTAACGAGCGGCACGGGTTTCACCGTAACAATATAATCAACCACCGGTCCGGTGCACGATCCGATAAAGGGGGTAATGTGATAGGTTACCGTTTGATCAACCGTTGATGTACTCACTAAAACCTGGTTGATGCTCAACCCCATTCCATTGGACCAGCCGGTAACGGCAGGCGAACCCGGAGTAACTGTCCAAAGGAAATTACTGCCGGGAATCGTGGAAGTGAGGCTGATGATTGCCTGGCTGCCGGAACAGATGGATTGCGAAAGCGGCCAGGTGGTCAGGATGGGCGTGGGGTTTGTAAAAAGCTGGATGGTATCGCGGCTGATGCAACCATCGGGAGTGGTTACCTTTACCGAATATTCTCCTGGGATACCGGTGGTGTAGGTTTGTCCGGTTCCGATGTTGGGTTGCCCGGTGGTAAGATTCGACCAGAGGAAGGAACAATTCCAGCAATATCCGGCGTCAAAGGTGACTGTTTGCCCGTCACAAACCGTTTGGTTTGGCCCAAGGTTTATTGGTGTCACCGGGTACACGGAAACAATTACCGTATCATAGTCTTCGCAACCGTATTTGGTTCCCCTGGCCCAATATGTGCCGGCAACTGCGACGGTGATCATGCGGGTTGTTGCTCCGGTTGACCACAGATAAGAAGTGAATCCGGCCCCGGCATCGAGGGTGGTGATGGTTCCCTGGCAAATCGACCGGTCATTTCCAAGCGATACAATCTGTTGGGGCATAACGACAATCGAATGGCAGATACTTGACTCGGTAAACTGGCCCTCATTGACCACGAGTCTGACAGAATAAGTCCCCGGTGTGTTATAGGAAAATGCCGGAGGGGTAAACAAGGTGGAGGAGGGGATAGAGGCATTGTTGCAGGGTGGAAAACTGAAACGGGTAAGTGAAGTACTGTATTGGTTTGATACGTAGGCGAACAGGGAATCATTTTGCCTGAACAACTCCGAGAATGCCACCGGATAATGAAGGGTACCAATGTTGCCCAGAGATTGTGCCGTGACCGAGCCGCCAACTCCCCCTGAAAATGTCAATTTCCCTAAGGTGGTGGTGGTGGAGGGCAGGTATTCGGTATAATAGCCCGTGGTGGTTTCACAGTCATTGAGTACTGTGATTCCGACCGGGGCCAGCATGGCTCCGCAATTCCCCAGATCTTGCCCGGTGGGAGTGTTCAGATAAGAGGTTCCGAAATTAATTCTCGACAAATTGTTGCCCATAGAATTAACTACAAAAAGGTAACAGGTTCCGTTTTCTTTTACAGATGCAACCTGGCAGGGATGACTGAATCCTGCAAGGTTGCCGAAATCGGTTAAGACCGGTATGTTGGTCAGGCTGGTTCCGAAATTCAAACGATATAGTTTATTCTGGTCGGAAGAATCAAAAAAACCAAGCCAGGTCGTACCCTCTTTCACAATGACCAATCCATGGGCAACTGCAATATTTGGAAACGGGCCAATATCTGTGGTGGTGGGTGAAATGTTGGTGATGGACGGTCCAAAATCCAACCGGAGGATGGTGGTATTGTTGTTGACAAAACCATACCAGTTCCCATTCTCCTTTCTGATCTGAATGGCTTCGCAAAATGGGTGAATAATCCCGTTTTGGAGAAGGATTGCGGTGCTTACCGGATTATTGCGGAAACTGCTGCCGTGATAATACCGTGTAATATGGGTTGGAGAACCATGATTGGTTATAAAGGAATAACAATCCGTTCCGTCCTGTACCAAAGT
>JBAXFM010000212.1:0-9422 GCA_037139855.1 Bacteroidota bacterium | reverse complement strand
ACCAAATCAATTGATGTTTGCGATCTTCTCGGCAGTCATTATCATTTTTTCCATTCTGACTGTGACCAGCCGGCGCATCCTTCGGGCGGCTACCTTCCTGTTGTTTGTACTGGTAGCTACCGGCGGCATGTATTTCCTGCTGAGATTTAACTTCCTGGCTGCCATACAGCTTACCCTGTATGCCGGCGGCATTGTGGTACTGATCATTTTTTCAATCCTGCTTACCAGCCATATCGGCGAGAAACTGGAAAAGCCGGATCTGAAAAAAATAATCCCTGCCTTCCTTGCTGCTGCTGCCGGTGCATTGATTACCATTGCAACCATCCTGCAGCATAAGTTTCCGGTTGAGGTGATCGCCGGAACGGACCGGACCAATATTCGGGTAATCGCTAAAAGCCTGATCAGTACAGAGAAATTCGGATATGCACTGCCCTTTGAAGTAATCAGCATCCTTTTGCTGGCTGCCATGGTGGGAGCCATCATCCTTGCCAAGAAACGTAAAGATTAATTCATATAATAACCTGACGATATGTTTGAAGGAGTTCCTTTAACCTGGTTTTTAATCACCGGCACCATCATGTTCTTTGTCGGTATTTATGGATTTCTGGTCCGGAAGAACCTGATCACGATCCTCATGTCAACCGAGTTGATCCTGAATTCGGTCAACATCAACTTTGTTGCTTTTAACAAGATTCTCTACCCGGATCACCTGGAGGGAATGTTTTTCAGTATCTTCATCATCGCGGTTGCAGCAGCGGAAGCATCGGTGGCCATCGCCATCATTATCAATATTTACCGCCGACTGGTGAACATCGATGTGGAAAAGATGAATGAAATGAAATATTAAGTCGTGACACGTGACATGTGACGCGTAACAAATAGCGCGTTGCAAAATCGTAAATCGTAAATCAAAAATCGTAAATAGATAGTATATGATCGATTTCAGTTACACCGTTTGGATCCTGCTGATACCTCTGTTCATGTTCGTGGTACTTGGCCTGTTCGGGAACCGATTTAAACCTTTGGTTTCAGGAATCGCCGGAACCGCCGGCCTGTTTGTCATGTGGATCTTGTCGCTGGTCACTGCCTATAAGTACTTTTTCGTGCTTGAAAGGGCTGCCGACGGCTCTTTTCAGAAATTTCTGGCATTCAATATGCGCTGGCTTAACCTCACCGACACCCTGCACATCGACATGGGCGTTTTGCTGGATCCCATATCCATCATGATGCTGATCGTGATCACCACGGTTTCATTCATGGTGCATGTGTATTCAATTGGTTACATGGATGGGGAAAAAGGGTTCATGCGTTTTTTTGCAACCTTATCGCTGTTCAGTTTCTCCATGCTGGGACTGGTTGTAGCCACCAACATCTTCCAGATGTATATTTTCTGGGAACTTGTGGGGGTATCCTCCTATCTGCTGATCGGTTTTTACTACACGAAGGATACCGCGGTTGCAGCATCCAAAAAAGCTTTTATTGTTACCCGTTTCGCTGATCTGGGATTCCTCATCGGAATTCTGATGCTATCATTTTCCACGGGAACGTTCGATTTTCTGACACTCACTGGAGCCAATAGCCCGGCCTTCTCATCCGGTACCGGGATCATGTTCCTCGGATTGTCAACCATGACCTGGTCAATGATCTTCATTTTCATGGGTGGCGCCGGTAAATCAGCCATGTTCCCGCTGCACATCTGGCTGCCCGATGCCATGGAAGGTCCTACACCCGTTTCGGCACTTATCCATGCCGCCACGATGGTTGTTGCCGGTGTTTACCTGGTGGCCCGTCTTTTCCCCATTTATATCTTCGCCGCGCCGGTAGCGCTCGATGTGGTGATGTATGTGGGGGCGTTCAGCTCCATCTTTGCCGCTGTTATTGCCTGTACCCAGTTTGACATCAAACGGGTGCTGGCCTATTCCACCATGTCGCAGATCGGCATGATGATGTTTGCCCTTGGCGTATCAGGATACGGCGGACACGAAGGACTGGGTTACATGGCTTCCATGTTCCACCTTTTCACACACGCGTTTTTTAAATCATTGTTGTTTCTTGGCGCCGGTGCTATTATTCATGCGGTTCACAGCAATGTGATGAATGAAATGGGCGGGTTGCGGAAATATCTTCCCATCACCCATGCCACTTTTCTGATCGCCTGCCTTGCAATTGCAGGTGTTCCACCGCTGGCAGGATTCTTCAGCAAAGACGAAATTCTGGCTGCCGGCCACGAAAGAAGCCTGATGCTGTATTGGGTTGAAATGATCGTTTCAGGACTAACCGCCTTTTATATGTTTCGCCTCTATTTCTCTGTTTTCTGGGGAAAAGAGACCCATTACCACCACACCCCGCATGAAGGATCAAAAACGATGACCATTCCGCTAATGCTTCTGGCAATTGGTGCATTGCTTGCCGGATTGATTCCATTCTCCATGTTTGTGTCGTCAGACAGGATGCCTTTTCATTCGGAAATAGAATTGAGCATTGCTATTCCTGCTGTACTTGTAGGTTTGATCGGTATTTTTACTGCGATGCTCTTTTACCGGAAAGAAACCAACATTCCCGATAAAATATACAATGCACTGGGTGGCTTTTCAAAGGCAGCCTATCACAAATTCTATATTGATGAAGTATATCTCTTCATCACAAAAAGGATCATCTTTAATTATGTTTCCCGTCCTATCGCATGGTTCGACCGTCACATAGTGGATGGCGCCATGAACGGAATGGCTTACGTAACCAATGAAACTTCCGATCGCATCAAAAGATTTCAATCGGGCCAGCTTCAGCAGTATGCACTCGTGTTTGTATCGGGAGTTGTGTTGCTTACCTTGTTATTCACCTATTTAATGACCAACTAATATCATAGAAGAATGAGTATTCTGACACTATTTATCATTATACCGGTTCTCACCGTGATTGGTATTCTGTTCAGCAAATCCCATATGCAGGTGAAATGGGTTGCGGTGGTGGGAATGAGCCTCCAGCTGCTGAGCGCTATTGCGCTTATTCTGCTTTATCTGGCCGAACGCAGGGCCGGCAATCTGGCCGAAGTACTCTTTGTCCAGGACAACGTGTGGTATGAAACCCTCAACATCCATTTTTATCTTGGGGTAGACGGCGTTTCGGTTGCCATGATCGGATTAACGGCACTGGTCGTTTTTGCCGGCATCTTTGCAAGCTGGGACATCGTTGATTTACCGCGCGAATTCTTTACTTCCCTGATTTTGCTGGCTACGGGAGTCTTCGGGTTTTTTATCTCCCTCGACCTGTTCACCATGTTCCTGTTTTATGAACTGGCCGTTATCCCCATGTATCTGCTGATCGGCATATGGGGCAGCGGACCACGCCACTATTCAGCCATGAAGCTTACGCTCATGCTGATGGGCGGATCGGCTTTTATTCTTTTAGGAATCATCGGCATCTATTTCAATTCGGCTCCCGGTGGCGGACAATTAACCTTCGACCTGATCAAAATATCAAAACAACATATTCCGTTGGATGTCCAACTGTTCCTCTTTCCCTTCCTTTTCGTTGGTTTTGGGGTTCTTGGCGCAATGTTTCCATTCCATACATGGTCGCCCGATGGTCATGCTTCAGCGCCCACTGCCGTTTCGATGCTCCATGCCGGGGTGCTGATGAAACTCGGCGGATATGGATGTTACCGTGTGGCCGTATTTCTTCTGCCTGAAGCGGCGCATCAACTTGGCTGGATTTTCCTGATCCTGGCTACCATCGGCGTTATTTATGGGGCACTTGGAGCTGTGTGGCAAAAGGACCTCAAATATATCAATGCCTATTCTTCAGTGAGTCATTGCGCCCTGGTGCTCTTTGCCATCCTGATGTTTAACCAGACCGCTATGAACGGCGCCATCATGCAGATGATTTCCCACGGTATCATGACAGCCCTCTTTTTTGCCCTGATCGGCATGATTTACGGACGAACCCACACCCGGTTTATCAACGAGATGGGCGGCCTGATGAAAGTCATGCCGTTTTTGGGAGTTGCTTATGTCATCGCCGGTCTTGCCTCCCTCGGACTTCCCGGATTCAGCGGTTTTGTTGCTGAAATGACCATTTTCGTCGGCTCCTTTCAGAATGCAGACACTTTCCATCGCGTTGCCACCATCATTGCAGCCTCCTCCATTGTGGTTACTGCGGTGTATGTTTTGAGAGTCGTTGGCGTTCTGCTGCTTGGGAAAATTAAAAATGAACATTTTGAGTCCCTGCCGGATGCCAGATGGTATGATAAGATAAGTGTGGTTGCCCTTATTTTCGGGATCACACTCATCGGTATGGCGCCGCTCTGGCTCTCGGATATGATTACAGGAGGTTTGGGGCCGATCATGCATAAATTGCTTGCCGCAGCGCCAACCTTAATAAATTAAGCCTCTCCCCAACCCCTCCCCCGCGGGGGAGGGGCAACGTGAGTGGTATTAGAAACTTTAAAAACAAATACACGATGCTGATAATGAGACACGAATTGCTGCTGATTGCCATCACAGTAATCTTATTGATTGTCGAAATTTTTCTGCCAAATACACAGAAGCATAAGATCATTTTACCGGCAATATTGTTGATGGCTGCCGTTACCGTCCTGGGATTTTTTCCAGGCGCACCCGGTGTGCTTTTTGGAGGCATGTATCAATCAACGCAACTCACCATGATGCTTAAAAACATTCTGAACATCGGGGTGCTGATTGTCTTTATCCAGTCGGTTGATTGGTTGAAACAGGAACAAAACAAGGAAAAAGTGAGCGAATTCTTCCTGCTCATCCTTTCCACCCTGATCGGGATGAACTATATGATCTCATCTGGCGATTTCCTGATGTTCTACATTGGCCTGGAGTTAGCCACCATACCGGTAGCTGCTTTGGCTGCTTATGAACGTATGAAGGAAAAATCAGCTGAAGCCGGGGTTAAATTAATTTTCACCTCTGCGCTGTCATCCGGAATTTTGCTCTATGGATTGTCGATGATTTACGGTACCACCGGAACAATGTACTTTGCAGATGTTGCCCCGCTCATTACCGGCGCTCCCTTGCAGGTTCTTGCCTTTATCTTCTTTTTTGCCGGGATGGCCTTTAAAATTTCTCTTGTTCCTTTCCACCTCTGGACAGCCGACGTTTACGAAGGCGCACCGGTTAACGTGGCCTCCTATCTCTCCGTAATCTCCAAAGGAGCAGCTGTTTTTATTTTCACAATCATCCTGTACACGGTTTTTTATAAAATAGCGGTCATGTGGAGTGAACTGCTTTATGGAATTACCGTATTAACCATCACCGTTGGCAACTTGTTTGCCATGCGCCAGCAGAATCTCAAACGTTTCCTCGCTTTTTCATCCATTGCTCAGGCTGGTTTCATTCTGCTTGGGATGATTGGTCAGAGCCAGCTTGGGATGACCACCGTGATCTATTTTGCCCTTGTTTATATTTTCTCCAACCTGGGAGCCTTCGGTGTGGTTGGAATCATTTCAAACCGTACGGGTAAAGAAAATATTGATGATTACGACGGACTTTACCGCACCAACCCCAACCTGAGTCTGGTTATGATGTTGTCGCTTTTTTCATTAGCCGGCATTCCGCCTCTGGCCGGGTTCTTCGGAAAGTTTTTTCTTTTCACTGCCGCTGCAAAACAGGGCTATTACATTCTGGTCCTCATTGCCCTGGTCAACACCATTATCTCATTATACTATTATTTATTGGTGATCAAAGCCATGTTGCTCAATAACAGCGACCAACCCATTGGAAAATTTAAAAGTGACGGATATACCCGGCTTGGTCTGCTGATGTGTGTGGCCGGCATGGTGATTATTGGTTTTGCCAGTTCAATTTATGAGGTGGTTTATAATTTAAGTTTCGGATTGTATTAATACCCATCGTTGTAGAGACGTAGCATGCTACGTCTCTACAATGTAAAAAAATATCATTATGGCATTATCTAAAGGAAAACACAATATAGCCGAAATTGAAGGGATACGATGCAGCGTGGTCGAAACCGGGGCCACCCGGGAGAGGGCTGAGTTTTTAAAAAACCTGCTGTTGTTCAATGGATATGAGGTGAAAATGGAAAAGGAGAAAGCAAAGGATGGAACTGAACTTGAAACCCTTGTTATCGGATTAACAGATATCTTTTTTAACCCAATGATCGTTGTTTATGAAAAAAAATTGCTCCGAAAGGACGGTTTTACAGTAACTCCTGCCTATTGGAACCAATGGCCAGAGGAGGATACCCTCCCGTACTGGAAGGTTCAACGGTAAATATCATGCAAAAATTCTCCAAGTATTTCTCCTGGTTTGTAATTCTGCTATATTTCATACTTGGGGTTTATGTGCTTGTTAGTCAACAGTTTCAATATCTCACCAAAGAAATCAAATTCATTTTTGCCATCTTTTTATTTCTCTACGGTGGTTTTCGCCTGGCACGTCTCTGGTCAAAAAACCGTGAAAGGAATGAGGAATAATAAAAAATGTAAGGTGGTATAATATTTTTCATAAATTTGTGTTCTCTCTAATGAAATAGCTGATTTTAAGAAAAAAAAGCATGAAAATCATTCATAAAATTGCAGCGCTGGGAATGTCGTTGACAGGGCTATCTTTGATACTGCTGATTTCATCGTGTGGCGGGGGAGCAAATCAAAAAACCACAGACACCCCTACAGCCGGAAAAATAAAGGTTGCCATTGACGACTCATACCGTTTACTGGCTGAAGCTGAGATTTATACTTTCGAAGCGATGTACAAATACGCCACCATCGACACCATTTTTAAAAATGAGGCCGATGTGATAAACGATTTCATGAATGACTCTGTTCCCATGATGATCGTGAACCGGAAACTTTCAGATCAGCAGGTTGCCTATTTGAAAGAGCGTCAATACATTCCGAAAACGACCAAGATTGCCATTGATGCAGTTGCACTGATCGTAAACAATGAAAATCCTGACACAGCCCTGTTTTTTCAGACGGTAAAGGAAATTTTTCAGGGTAAAGTCACCACCTGGAATCAGATCAGTAAAAAATCGAAATTGCAGGACCTCAAGGTTGTTTTTGACAATTTCAAATCAAGCAATCCCCGGTATTTTAAAGAGAAATTCGAACTTGGATCATTCCCATCCACCTGCTTTGCCGTGCAAAGCAATACTGAGGTGATCAATTATGTTGAAAAAAACAAGAATGCCATTGGTGTGATCAGCGTTAACTGGATCAGTGACCCGGCCGACAGTGTTTCACACAACTTTTTAAAGCGCTTTAAAGTGGTCGGTATTGCCCTTGAAGGAGATAATGATCCCGGAACAAAATTTTACAGACCTTTTCCTGGTTATATTGCCGAAGGATCTTATCCATTTACCCGTGAAGTTTTTTGCATCAACCGTCAGCCTTATTCCGGACTGGCATATGGCTTATCATCATTTATTGCCGGGGAAAAAGGTCAGTTTATTGTCTTGCATTCAGGCATGGTACCCGCGGCAATGCCGGTAAGATTAGTTGAAATTAAACATTAAAACAGAGGAGATAAACATTATGTCCAGATTTACCAAAACGGTGAGTGTTGTTGTTGCCCTGCTGCTATTTTTTCCGTTTATCGGAAAGATTCAATCTCAGGGTCTGAAGGATGCCAGAAAACTGACGAAGAACGAACAATTCATTGAGGCCAGTTCCTTATTTAAAAAACTGATCAGGCAAACACCCTCCGATGGTGATCTCTATTATTATTACGGTCGGAATTTCCTCTATAAATACATTTCCGACTCACTCAACATCTCTTTTCCCGAAATGGCCGATTCTGCCAGGGCATTGTATGAACAGGGTGTGAAACAAGATCCGGCCAACCCCTTGAACTTTGTCGGACTTGCAGGACTTAATGTGATTGCCAAGAACAATGTCAAAGCCAAGGAGGAATTTGAGAAGGCCAAGGCATTACTGCCCTCCAAAGCCAATAAAACGATCAAGATGGAACCTGCACGGCAGGCTGACGTTATGATTGAAATGGCCTTATGGTATGTTTTTGCCAATGTACATGATACCGCGAGTGTTTTTTCGCTGTTGCGTGCGGCTGAAAAGCTTGACAAAACGAACCCATTCCTCTACATCGTCAAAGGGGATGCATATTTTTACCTGCTCAACGATGGGTCAAAGGCCATTGCAAATTACAACATGGCGCAGACCCTGGATCCCAAATCGCCGGAAGCAAAACTGCGGCTTGGACAACTTTGGCTTCGTGCCAGGCAGTATACCACGGCGATGAATTATTACCAGGAAGTAGTTAAAATGGACTCCACTTTTGCACCTGCCTACCGTGAACTCGGCTCCCTCCAGGCACGTGCGGGCCGGCAGGAAGATGCCAAGAAAAGCTTCTATAAATTTCTTGAACTTTCTCATAATATAGCTGCCCGCAAGCAATTTGTCAATACCCTGATCGAACTCAAAGACTATCCTGAAGCAATCTCCCAGTTGAATTTAATCCGTAAGGTGGATCAGGAAGACAATGATGTAAACAGGGCCCTGGCTTATTCTTATTTCGAGACACAGAAATACGATTCAGGACTTGTATTTATCCGGAAATTTATTGCCAACGCTAAACCTGAGAAAATCAGATCGCTCGATTATGCCTATTACGGACGGTTATTGGCAAAGCTGAAACAAGATTCACTGGCTACCGAACAACTGATGAAAGCCTACGATCTTGACACCTCCAAGGTGGAACTTATCTCTGAGGCAGCGCTTTGTTTTACCAAGACAAAAAAATACGACAAGGCAAAAGAAACCTACGAGCGCAGGATCAACCTCAAGAGGGGAGTTCCGATGGATTACTACAATCTCGGAAAGGTTTATTACAGCCTCCAGGATTATGTGAAAGCAGACACTAACCTCGCAATTTTTAATGTCTTGCAACCCGATTACATCCCCGGATTTGCCTGGCGTGCACGTACCAAGTCAAACCTCGACTTAAAGGATCCGAAAGGGTTTAATACGACCGGATACGCGGTTCCGGTTTATGAAGGATTGATAGAAAAAACCCAATCCGATACTGTGAAATACATGAAAGAACGGTTCGAATCTTTCGATTACCTGGCATTTTATCATTACAGCCAATGGTCGCGCGATCAAAAACTCAAGGATGAAGCCGAAAAAGCATTAAACTACTACCTGAGAATGAGTGCCGTAAACCCGAATGATGAAAAGGTGGTGGTTGTGAAGCCGGTCATTGAATTACTTAAACAGAAGATCAAATAGTAACTATTTGATTTTTATCATAAATTTTTTATCTTTGTAGGCCTTTTAAAACAAGAAAATCCAACTATTCATTCAATTTTAATCTAAAACTTTTTAACGATGAGCAAGACAGCTAGCAAAGGCGGATCATTGGGAGAAGCCTTAAGGTCAGTGTTTACAGTGGGCGCTATAATCGTAGCATTCGCCTTTT
>JBAXFM010000211.1:0-9492 GCA_037139855.1 Bacteroidota bacterium | reverse complement strand
GTTTTTTGATAATGGTTTAACCGAATTTATTCGAATATTTATTAGTATGATCCGCAGAAGTAAAAAGGAAGAAAAAAACAAAATGAGCAACAACAAGGCTAAAGAACATATACACGAAGAGGTCGCCTCACCGGATTTGATTGAAAACACCCCCATAGCCGAAAGCACAGCAACCAATATCAATCCATCAGCCGAATTGGGTACCGACAGTCAGTATGCCGAACTGAATGACAAATACTTGCGGCTTTATTCAGATTTTGACAATTTCCGCAAAAGGACTCTCAAGGAAAAAATTGAGCACAGCAAATACGCTTCGTCCGACATTATTATCAAATTATTGCCTGTACTGGATGATTTTGAACGCGCCATCAAGGCTTTTGATGGTTCCTCTGATGCCGGACAAGCATTGAAAGATGGCATGATTCTGATTTTCAACAAATTTCTCACAACGCTTACCCAGCAGGGATTACAACCTATGCGAACCACCGGAGAACCATTTGATACAGATTTTCATGAAGCAATAACCAATATTCCGGCCCCCACACCAGAGCAAAAAGGAAAGATCGTTGACGAGGTTGAAAAGGGCTACCTACTCAACGGAAAAGTGATCAGGTATGCAAAAGTGGTGGTTGGCAGTTAAAACAATTATATGTCGAAAAGAGATTATTACGAAATCCTGGAAGTCGGTAAAGACGCCTCGCCTGAAGAGTTAAAGAAGGCCTACAGGAAACAGGCCATCAAATATCATCCGGATAAAAACCCGGGAAAAAAGGACGCGGAAGACAAGTTTAAGGAAGCCGCTGAAGCCTACGAAGTGCTTAGCGATCAGAATAAACGTCAACGTTACGATCAGTATGGTCATGCCGGCATGGGTAATGGCGGATTCGGAGGTGGCAGTATGAATATGGAAGACATTTTCAGTCACTTCGGCGATATATTCGGTGGCGGTGGCGGGAATGATCCGTTCAGTTCATTCTTTGGCGGTGGCGGCAGGAGAGGAAAAACGGTAAACCGTGGCTCAAACCTGCGTGTAAAAGTAAAACTGACACTTGAAGAGATCGCCAACGGAGTTGAGAAGAAAATCAAAGTCAATAAATATCTTTCCTGCAAAACCTGCAAAGGTACAGGGGCCAAAGGCGGAAGTTCCTTCAATACCTGCTCCACCTGCCGGGGTACAGGCCATGTATCGCGGGTAACATCTACCTTTCTTGGTCAGATGCAAACCACACAAACCTGCCCGAATTGTGGTGGCGAAGGACAAATCATCACAGATAAATGTACCGATTGTGCCGGCAATGGGGTGGTTAAGGGCGAAGAGGTTATCTCCATCCGGATTCCGGCCGGCGTTTCAGAAGGCATGCAACTGTCGATGGGTGGAAATGGAAATGCGGCTGCGCGGGGTGGCGTTCCTGGCGACCTCCTGATCCAGATCGAAGAAATACGGCATGAAAAGTTTGAACGTGATGGTAACAATCTTCTTTACGAACATTACATCACTTTTTCGGAGGCCGCCCTGGGCAGCAGTGCCGAGGTGCCTACCATTGAAGGAAAAGTTAAAATAAAAATCGACCCGGGAACACAGAGCGGCAAAGTACTTCGCTTGCGTGGCAAAGGGCTGAGCAGCATCAATGGCTACGAAGGGAAAGGTGATTTGCTCATCAGCATCATCATCTGGACCCCAAAAACATTATCAAAAGAGGAAAGAAATATTCTCGAAAAGCTGGGTCATTCCGACAATTTTAAACCTTCGCAGGAAATACGCGATAAAAATATATTTTCCCGGATGAAGGACCTTTTTGAACAATAAACAACCAATTTCATGGATCTATTTTCTGCCCGGAATGTTTCCAAACAATACGCGAATCACAAAGCCCTCGACAAAGTAAGTATCAACGTTCCGGAAAGTCATATTTTCGGGCTGCTTGGACCAAATGGCGCCGGTAAAACAACGCTGATCCGCATCATCAACCAGATTATTGCCCCTGATGAAGGTGAACTCATCTTTAAGGGACGTAAATTGCAGCCCAACGACATTGCCCTCATTGGTTACCTGCCTGAAGAACGTGGACTGTATAAGAAAATGACGGTTGGAGAACAAGCCATGTACCTTGCACAACTCAAAGGACTCAGTCATCATGAAGCGCAAAAGCGGTTGAAATATTGGTTCGAAAAATTTGAGATCAGGGGATGGTGGAATAAAAAAGTTGAAGAGCTATCCAAAGGAATGCAGCAAAAAATTCAGTTTCTGGTTACCATCATCCATGAGCCAAAACTGCTCATTTTTGATGAACCTTTCAGCGGATTTGACCCGATCAATGCCAACATGATGAAGGAAGAGATCCTGGCTTTGAAGGAAAAAGGAGCGACAATCATCTTTTCAACACACAACATGTCTTCGGTGGAAGAGCTTTGCGATGACATTGCACTGATTGACAGGTCAAAAGTGATTTTAGACGGCACAGTCAGAAGTATTAAAAAGACCTTTAAAACCAACACATTTTTAATAAGCTACAACTCCTGGGATGGTCCGCTGACTTCAATTCTGCCATTTGAATTCAACATTCTTGCTGAGAGCCAGGATATCGATCACCGCCATGCACGGATTAAACTTCCTCCGGGAGCAACCCCCAATGATCTTTTAAAGACCATGTTGCCCTATGTAACCATTTATTCGGTGAACGAACAGATACCCAGCATGAATGACATTTTCATCCAGGCAGTTACACAAAAATCACCACAACCCGTAACGCAAGACTGACATGCATAAGATTTTCCTAATTATCCAGCGAGAGTACCTCACCCGTGTCAGGAAACGTTCATTTATCATAATGACCATCCTTGGGCCATTGCTGATGGCGTCTACCATTGTGATTCCCATTTATCTGGCCACCCGCAGCAATGAAACAAAAACGGTAGCCGTGCTTGACGAAACCGGAATTTTCTACGAAAAATTCAAAGATTCCGACAATATCAGGTTTCATTATCTTGTCAGCGATATTGCCACCGCAAAGTCAAACTTTACAAAAAGCAATGACCATGCACTGCTTTTCATTCCAAAAACAGAGGTAACGCTTCCCTCCAATGCCATTCTCTATTCTGAAAAAAGTGTAAACATCAACGTAACGTCCTATATTAAAAATGTAATGAGCAGGCAAATCGAGGAGTTAAAGCTCCAGGCGTGTCTGAAAGAGCTGCAAACAGACAAAAACAAACCTGTTGCAGTGGATGATATCCTTCGTTCCATAAAAACATCCGTCAACATTAACACCATGAAAATCGGTGAGAATGGCAAGGAATCAAAAAGCTATACCCCGGTCAACATGATGCTGGGTATGTTCTCAGGTATGCTCATCTATTTCTTCATTTTCATGTTCGGGGCACAGGTTATGCGGGGCGTTATCGAAGAAAAAACAAGCCGCATCGTTGAAGTCATCATCTCTTCTGTTAAACCCTTTCAATTGATGATGGGCAAAATCGTAGGCGTTGGACTGGTCGGGCTGACCCAATTCCTGCTTTGGGTGATCCTTACTTTTGGGATCGTCACCGTTATTACTTCTACCATGAAAACAGGGGATTCCAAAAAATCTGTCACTGAACAGATGATGGATCAGAAGAAAAACATCACCCCGGAGGTATCACAAGCAATTTCGGAGCAAAATGATTCAGATGAAGGCATGAATGTAGTGATGGAAGCGATCAATTCTGTGAATTTCCCGGCGATGATCGGCGCCTTTATATTTTTCTTTATCGTAGGTTATCTGCTCTATGCTGCACTTTTTGCAGCCATTGGCGGAGCGGTTGACAGTGAGGCGGATACACAGCAGTTCATGCTCCCCATCACCATCCCGTTGATCCTGTCCATTGTGATGGCCCAATTTATCATCCGCGAACCTGATGGACCTGTGGCATTCTGGTTTTCAATATTTCCGCTTACCTCACCTGTTATTATGATGATCCGGATTCCCTTTGGCGTTCCTTATTATGAGGTGGCTTTATCCATGGTGCTCTTACTACTTGGTTTTCTCGGCACAACCTGGCTTGCCGGCAAGATTTACCGAACCGGTATCCTCATGTATGGGAAAAAAATAAGCTATAAGGAACTCTGGAAATGGGTTCGCTATAAAAACTGATTCGTCACTTGTCATTCGTCATTTGTCATTCGTCATTCCATCAGCCTTTATCCAGCATCTTCGTCCATTCGTACTTTTTCCGCTTCTTCCAGTCGCCCTGGTGATACACATAACTGGCAATGAGTGGCAGTACACTGGTTGCTTCAGCATATACCATTTTTTCGTATACGGTATTTACCTTGCCCCAACTGGCTGCTTCTTTCAGCGTAGAACTTGAACAGGCGCCATCGCGTGAATCAGCAACGGTAATCTGCACGGCATATTTATGCACTGGCACCTCTTTTCCAAGCACTTCGGCACAAATGACCGTATCCTGAACAAAATTCTTGGGTACCCCTCCCCCGATCATGAATAATCCGGAAGTTTCTGCGGCCATCTTGATTTTAGTCAGTTCGAGAAAGTCCTTGACGGAGTCAATCGAAACATGTTTTTCAGGATGATCCCACTGATGTTTGACCAATCCAAACCCGGCGCTGCTGTCGCTGAAAGCAGGACAAAAGATGGGAACATTGTGCTCATAACATACCTGCACCAGCGAATCTTTTTTTACCGAATTTGTCACAAGCCATTTCCCCATTTCACGAATAAATTCCCGTGATGAATATGGCCGGGGGTCTAAGCTGTCCGCTATTTTATTGATCGTTGCGTCACAGTGCTGTAGTTCTTCCTCATCAATATAGGTATCATAAATCCGGTCGATGTAATTGGCGCGAAGTTCAAGGTCGTCGGCATAAGGGGTCCCTTTGTAATGTTTGTAACCGAGCGCCTCAAAGAAGTCCATGTCGACAATGGAGGCGCCTGTAGCCACAATCGCATCGATCATATTGTTTTTAACCATGTCTACATATACCTGCATGCAACCGGCAGCACTGGTACTGCCTGCCAGTGTAAGGAAAATAGTGCAGCCATCGTCGTTGATCATCATGTTCAGAATATCAGTTGCCGCAGCGGTATCACGGGAGGTGAATGACATATCCCGCATGGCGTCAATGATGCCGGTCGAATTAATCGCCTTGATATCAATGTGTTTAACCTGCTCCTTTAAAATGCTTTTTTTATTCTTTTTCATTGTTGTTTTTTTTTCAAAAATACTAAATCGTTGTGTGATAAGAAAAATTTATTTAATAGCCCAGAATCTTAAGCATTGACTTAAAACTTTGTTCTTTAGACCATAGTTTGGTTGTAATCTCGTCCGTTTCCTCATCGATGTCGATCAATACATGTTTGGGAGCAGGGATAAGGCAATGTTGAATTCCTCCATATCCACCAATCGCTTCCTGGTAAGCTCCTGTATGAAACATGCCAATGTATTGTGCCTCGCTCTGATTAAACTTGGGCAGATAAACCGCATTGCTGTGTTCCTCTGCGTTGTAAAAATCCTCGCTGTCACAGGTGAGTCCGCCAAGAAAAACCCGTTCGTACTCTACATCCCAGTTATTGATGGCCAACAGAATAAACTTCTGGTTGATCGCCCAGGTATCCGGCAGGGTGTTCATAAACGAGCTGTCGATCATATTCCATATTTCACGGTCATTTTGCCTTTTCTGGTCAATGATGGAATAAAGAACAGCTCCACTTTCGCCAACAGTAAATGATCCGAATTCGGTGAATATGTCGGGCTCAGGAATTTCATTTCGCTCGCATATACTTTGAATCTGCGCAATGATCTCTTCTGCCATATATTCATAATCATAAACAAACTCCAGCGAGTTCTTGATTGGCAACCCTCCTCCAATGTTTAAGGCAGTAAGTTCCGGACATATTTTTTTTAAATCACAATACACCTGAACACTCTTGGTCAACTCATTCCAATAGTAGGCTTTATCTTTAATCCCGGTATTGATAAAGAAATGCAACATCTTCAATTCAAACTTGGGATTGTCCTTTATTTTCTCAAGAAAGTAAGGTACTATATCGTTATAACGAATTCCCAGCCGGGAGGTATAGAAGTCAAATTTTGGTTCTTCTTCAGAGGCAATGCGTATTCCGAGTTTTACCTTATGCTGGATTTCCTTCTCGATTTTTTCCAATTCAAAGATATTGTCCAATACAGGTATAACGTTTGTAAAACCATTATTTACAAGGCTTACAATATTTTCGATGTACATCGGTCGTTTGAATCCATTGCAAATGATGTACCTGTCCTTATTAAAGAGTCCGCGCTCGGCTAAATCTTCAATAATGTTGATATCAAATGCCGAAGAGGTTTCAAGATGCACTTCATTTTTGAGCACTTCCTCCAGGACAAAGCTAAAATGTGAACTTTTTGTACAATAGCAATAATGATAATCACCCTGGTAATCTACCTTTGCCATGGCCACATTGAACAACCTTTTTGCACGTTGTATCTGTGAACTTATTTTAGGTAAGTAACTTATTTTAAGTGGAGTTCCATATTGCTTGATGATATCCATTAACGGAACCTTGTGAAAATAGAGTTCATTATCAATTACCTCAAACTCTTGTTGTGGAAAGTCAAAAGTTTGTTCAATCAGATCAATATATTTATTTTTCATCAGATAATAATTAAATGTAAATCATCCGGATTACTAAAATTACATCAACCCAAATCACTTGGATGTGATATTTTCGGCAAAGTTAAACCAATACAATTAAACACTGACCAATTTCGTGAAAAAATATTCAGTTTCTGACTTTGTTTGTATTTTTGGAGGATTGGAAAAGGTGGGCAGGTGGGCTGGCAGGCTGGTGGGCAAATGGACAAGTGGACAGAGAGACTGTAACCTTCTATTTATGAGTGATTCAAAAAAACTGGATGATTTCCTGCTCCTCGAGATGTCGAGGAGAAACACCGACATGGTGGCTGATATGGTTTTTCAAAAACCTGAATTGTTTGCAGCGTTATTTCAGATTTTTTTACGCAACGAGGAACCCGTAAGCCGCAGAGCGGCCTGGGTGATAGACATCGTTACCGAAAAGTACCCGGAACTCATTGCTCCTCACCTCGGCAGGATTATTGAAATGCTGTCTGAATTTCATCATGACGGTTTGAAACGACATTCGCTTCGCATGCTGGCACGATCTCCCTTTCCCTCGGAAGAAGAGATGGGATTGCTGATGAACATTTGCTTTGACTGGCTACTTTCAGCAACTGAGGCTGTTGCTGCAAAGGTTTACTGCATGGAAATACTTTACCGGATATCGCAGATTGAACCTGATCTCAAAAAGGAACTAGCCGACTCGATTGAATGGCGTATGAATGAAGAAACAGCCGGATTCCGGAGCCGGGGGCAGAAACTGCTGAAGAAACTGTATTTGGAAATGAAATAACCCACCCAACACACGATTCAATTTCTATGCGATTATTGGTATTCCGTGCTTACTCAGTATTTCAAACAGTTCAATCTTGCTGACAGGCTTTGCGAGATATTCGTTACAACCAGCTTCCAGGGCCTTCTTCTTATCACCGCTCATGGAGAATGCCGTGATTGCAATGATGGGAAGTTCTTTACGAAAAAACCTGATCGATCGGGTGGCTTCAAAACCATCCATGACCGGCATCTTCAAATCCATTAATACCAATGATATTTCCGGGTGTGAATGACATTGCTCCACTGCTTCCTTTCCGTCAACTGAGGTGAACACAACGACACCTCTTTTGGTTAATATTCTTTCAAGGTAAAAAAGGTTTGATTCATCGTCTTCAGCAATAAGTACCACGGGGTTATTCTCTATAAAAACCTTATTTCCTTTGGGTTCCACAGAAATCGGCTCGGGCACAATCCCGTCATAGGGAATTTCAAAGAAAAATGTTGATCCTGCACCTTTCTCCGATTCCAACCTGATTTCACCCCCAAGTAACCCGACCACCCCCTTTGCAATGGACAATCCCAGCCCGCTGCCTTCATGTCCACGGGTAAGCAATGATTCTTCCTGAACAAAATCCTCAAAAATCCGGGTTTGAGCCTCTTTGCGGATACCCGATCCGGTATCTTTTACGAAAAGCTCAACAAAACCGGGTTTTACCAGATACCCGAACGAAATCTCTCCTTTCGTGGTAAATTTAACGGCATTGTCCAATAAACCGGATATGACCTTTTGAACAAGTTCAGGATCGGAAAATAAAATTAATTCCTGCGCATTGTCAGAAATGTTCATGCCCAGGATAAGATTTTTAACCGTGCATAAAGGTTCATATTGATCATAGAGATGGTGAAGGATTTTATTTAGTTCGAAGGGGTGCTTTTTCACATCCATCGTACCAGATGCGATCAGGGAAATATCCATGTAACTGGTCACTGTATTGATCAATCGTTTGCTGCTTGCCTCTATGAGCGAAAAAAATTGTTTCTTCTCCTCCCCGGTAATGTCGGACTGCATAATTAATCCGGTAAAACCGAGAATTCCATTGAGTGGTGTTCTTATTTCGTGCGAGATATTATTCATAAATGCCGTTTTCAGACGGTTTCCTGATTCGGCTCTGAACAAAGCCTCAATAACCGCCGCTTCAGCATGCTTTCGTTCGGTAATTTCCCTTTTAAGTGTATAATTTTTAAACTTGATATTAACTGCAAAAAGAAATACCAGCAGCAATGATACCACCAGAATACTTGATTCCAATATTTCAAATATTAGCCTGTTATGCCACAGTTTTGCATTAAAATCCATGCCTAAAACAGCAATGGGCTTACCGGTTACCTCATCCTTTATTGGAATAAGCACACTGACCCACGTTCCCCATCTGTCAGGAAGGGGGGTCGTAACCAGTTCTTTACCATCTCTAAATGGCTGTATATCTTCTGGTTTAGCTTCGGTATATTCTTGTCCGGGAGGCGAATAATCTTTTGAATCCTCAGGCTCCGAATCTGCAAGAAAATATATTTTGCCATTTTTTTCAGTATAAATATAGGCGAATCTTGCTTTGGTATTTACCCGGATTATTGCTTTCAGCGTCTCCTTCAAACGCAAATACTGTGGTTTGGAAATATCGTCCGGCGTTGCCGAAAGTTCCTTTAAATCGGATAAGGATAAGGTTGCTTCAACAGATTTGCCAATTAGCAATACATTTTCAGATTGTTCTTTATTAAATTTTATCCAGATGTAACGGATATACATCAGTCCAAGAACTGCAATGACAATAAAAAGAATAATTTCGGGCAATGCTTTTTTTATGACCTGCTTTGCAAGTTGCATATAACAATAATTTTCAGTAAGGATGTCAGGTTAAAAGCAATATGTCAAGTGTCCCTGCATTTACAAACAAACTTACATTCTTTTTTCTGAATCGCAATGCTAATAAATTGAAAAAATAGCTGCTAAGTCCGTTTGAATTATTATTCTATTGGATATTTCCAAGGAATTTTATAATTTTGCACCCTCAAAAAAAAAGGCTTAAGAAATA
>JBAXFM010000210.1:0-9499 GCA_037139855.1 Bacteroidota bacterium | reverse complement strand
TATTTGTCAAAACATTGAATCAACCATCCCCCCCTTCTCCTTTAGGAGAAGGGGCCGGGGGTTGAGGTGGTTTTCCATGCACACAGGGCAAGGGGAGGGGTCCTTAATTAGCAGCAGTAGGTTTCTTGACTTCAATAGAATAGCAAATAGGATTTGTTGCACAATATAACGCCAGCTTAGCAAAATTTTATTTCACGTATGCCCAATAAATTTCCCGTTGGGCATTCAAAAATGTACTACATTTGAATGGTGTTGCTTTCCAACCTGTAACCCGACTCTTTATTACTCATTCATCTACCAGACCTATGAAAAAAACCTCCGGTTTAATTGCTTTTCTTTTCCTCGTTTGCAGCGTCATTTATGCCCAGGTGGGTATCAATACCAATGGCAACGCGCCTGATCCTTCTGCCGGGCTGGATGTGAGTTTTACCGATAAAGGATTCCTTCCGCCCCGTGTTGAACTCACCGCCACTAATGCTGCCTCCCCGGTAACTTCACCGGCGGTTGGATTGATTGTGTTCAATACGGCTGTTGCCGGCATCTCGCCCGACAATGTAACTGTCGGGTATTATTACTGGAATGGGTCAAAATGGATATCCATCGCAACTCCACAGGGAACCAGCTATGGTGACATGCAATACTGGAATGGCAGCCAATGGGTGATCCTGCCCGCAGGATCAAACGGGAAAATCATGATTTTCAGCGATGGAGTTCCCCGCTGGGCGGTGCCTTCATTTGCCTGCGGTATTGCCTTCACCGTGAACCATGTTGCCGGTGACGTATGTCCGGTGAACAAAACCGTCACGTATGGCACGGTAACCAATGTTCCCGGGGAAACGACCAAATGCTGGATCACCAAAAACCTTGGCGCCGACATCCAGGCCACTTCCCTGAACGATGTTTCTGAAGCCGCAGCAGGCTGGTACTGGCAGTTTAATCTCAAACAGGGGTATAAGCATGATGGAACCGACAGAACACCCAATACTACCTGGGTAAACACCCTGAATGAAAACTCTAACTGGACATCAGCCAATGACCCCTGTAACCTTGAGATTGGCAATGGCTGGCGGATGCCAACCGCCACCGAATGGACGAATGTTGATGCAAGCGGAGGATGGACCAACTACAACGGCCCCTGGACTTCATTGTTAAAACTGCATCCTGCCGGCTACCTGAGTTACATGAATGGTTCGCTGGTATATCGTGGTTCAGCCGGCTACCAATGGAGTATTGCACAAAGCGATGACACTCACGGCTATTGCCTGGGTTTCAGTTCTTCTACCAGTGCTGTAATTTCGAATTTCAACAAGGCTTACGGGGCCTCCATCCGCTGCATCCGTAATAATTAATCTGATCGATTCTTTTTTTTAACCAAACCGGTGTAAATGAAAAAATTACCCGCTTTAATTTCATTGCTTTTGCTTTGCAGCAGTGCAGTATTTGCCCAAATGGGCGTCAATGCCAATGGCAGTCAGCCTGATGCCTCGGCCGGGATGGATGTGAGCTTTTCTGACAAGGGTTTCCTGCCACCACGGGTTGCGCTTACAGCAACCAATTCTGCTGCGCCTGTTTCAGCACCGGCATTGGGGCTGCTTGTTTATAATACTGCGATAGCAGGATCCCCGCCAAACAATGTAATGGCCGGTTACTATTTTTGGGATGGCGCAAAATGGGTGGCTGTTTCTGCCAATCCGGGCGCCAGTGTTGGTGATATGCGATATTGGGATGGTGCGCAATGGGTTATCGTTCCTGCGGGTACAAACGGGCAGTTCCTGACTTATCGCTATGGACAGCCCATCTGGGGTAACGCTGCATTTCCATGTGGTACTTCTGTCGCGGTAAATCATGTGGCCGGGGCCATCGCGCCGGTCACAAAATCAATTACCTATGGCACAGTAACCGGGATTCCAGGAGAACTATCCAAATGCTGGATTACCCGTAACCTTGGTGCAAGTCAGCAGGCCTCGGCGGTGAGTGATGCCACTGAAGCTTCCGCTGGCTGGTACTGGCAGTTTAACCGCAAGCAGGGGTACAAGTATGAAGGCACCTCCAGGACACCCAACTCGGTGTGGACTACTTACAATTATGAAAACCTCGGCTGGATTGCCGACAACGACCCGTGTACCCTTGAACTTGGCGCTGCCTGGCGGATTCCCTCCAGTTCGGAATGGAGCAACATTAATGCTGCAGGTGGCTGGATGAACTGGAATGGCCCCTGGAACTCCGCGTTAAAACTGCATGCAGCAGGAGAAATTTATTACAACACCGGCGTGCTGACCGATCGGGGAGTCTACGGATATTACTGGAGCAATACAAACTTTGACGGCTTGTCGGGAAAAAACTTTTTCTTTGGCAGCCCGTGGGATTATTGCGATGTCTCCGGTGATCCCAAGACAGCCGGCTTACCCCTTCGTTGTATCAGGGACTATTGACAATTCAAAGGCTAGCTGCTCAGCTTCGCCATCTGTTGCAGAAACAGATCGCGTTTAATCCGGGAAATGGGGATTTGTGTACCATCGGTCATTTCAATGTATCCGCCTTCCTGGCGCACGTATTTTTTAACGAATTCAAGATTGATCAGGTGTGAATTGTGGGGACGGAAAAAATGCCGGTCGCTTAACAGGTCCTGGTACTCTTTGAGGTTTCTGGACACAAGGTGTTTTTTGCCGTCGTTGAGGTGAAACCAGCAATAGCTCCGATCGGCCTCGATGCGGATAATTTCTTTTGTATTGAGGTATTCCATCCCTTCAGCAGTGGGAATGGCCAGTTTTATGGGCATGGCTGACCGGAGGTTTCCAAGCAATTCCTGATAATTTTCATTCTGGTTGCCTGCATGGGATCTTTTATCGATCACCTTATCAACAGCCCCGATGAATTCGCTGATGTTGATGGGTTTCAGGATATAATCGACCGCGCTGAATTTGATTGCCCGCAAGGCATACTGGTTGAAAGCAGTGATAAAAACCACATCGAACGATTTTTCAGGAAAGTGGGCCAGCAAATCGAACCCGCCTCCATGTGGCATCTCCACATCCAGGAAAACCAGTTCGGGTTCCTGTTCCAGGATAAATTTTACCCCGTCCATCACCGAATGTGCCGTACCGATCACCTCCAGTTTCGGGCAATATTCCCGGATGATGGAGCGGATGAAATTTACAGCATCGGACTCATCATCCACGATGAGTGTTTTCAACGTTTTTATCATGTCATCAGGGGTAATTGAAGTTCAACATAGGTACCACAGGGGTTGTTGTTCCCATCTTTCAAATCGGTGAACATAACCTTCAGGTCGGTTCCGTAAAGGGCATTGGTAATGTTGATCCTTGATTCGGTGATTTTTGTTCCCAGTGAGCTGTGGGGGCTGTCATTATGTCTTTTTATTTCCATGGCAGCCTCTCTTCCAATGCCGTTATCTTCTATTGTGCAGCAAATATGGTGATCACACAACCGCATTTGGACAGTTAGCAATCCGTTGTCAGGTTTATTGATAAGTCCATGACAAACAGCGTTTTCCACATAAGGCTGGATCAGCATGGTTGGAATCTTGTAAGTCAGGGTATCTATCTCTTCATCGATGATGATTTCAAAGGTGAATTTTTCTTTAAACCGCAGAGTTTCAAGCTCAAGGTATAATTGGATAACATCAAGCTCATCCTTCAGTGGTACGAGGTTGTGTTGTGAATTCTCAAGAATTTTCCGGATCAGCCGTGAAAACTTTGTGAGATAATTGTTTGTGGCGATTTTATCATGCTGGTACATGTAGTACTGGATCGAATTCAGGGTGTTGAAAATAAAGTGCGGATTCATCTGCTGACGCAGATTTGCATGGGTGATTTCCGACAACTTGTTATTCATCTCGCTGATCTTTCGCTTTGAAGCCAATTTAGACTGGAAATACAGTAAAAAGCCAATGATGAGTAAAAGCAGAATGAATCCGGCAATTCCCCAGGCGAAATATTTGTGTTGTGCAAGTTTCAGGTTGAGCAGTTGCAGCTCCTTCTCTTTGGCCTCAGTGTCAAACTTTGCACGGGCATAGCCAAGTCCTTCAAGGTATTTTCCCGCGTTCAGTGAGTCGTTTGAATTTTTAAATGCAACATGGTAGTTATAGGCCATTTTGTAATCACCCCGGGTAATGTACATTTCGCTCATGTCCTTGTACAATCCTGCTAAAATGTAGAAATCTCTTGTTTTTTTAGCATAATGCTCACACAAGTTATAATAATACAAGGCTTTGCTGTATTCTTTTTTGTCCCTGTAAATGGTGCCGATATTTTCATATGGCTTCGCAAAGCCTGCGATGTTCGATATTGAACAAAAGGTGATTGACTGTAGATAATAGTGCAGTGAAGAGTCGGGTTCGTGTTTTAAATAATAAAACCATCCGATCATATTGAGGGTTGTCATCACTGCCAGAGAATCGTTGAGGGATTTTCTGATTTTCAGTGATTCCTGAAGATATGGCATGACGACCTTCAGATTACTATCGAGAAACATGATAACTGTTCCCGTTCTGAAACATGCCTGAGCAGTTAATTCAGGGTTGTTTTCTTTTCTGGCCTCGTCAAGGAACAACAACATATATTTTTTCTGCTCCAGGTTTCTTTGCGTTTGACCATACACATTGGCAATGCCCTGGTAGGCTTTCGGAATGATTGTTTTTAAGTGTTTTTCCCGTGCGATGGAGATGTTTTTCTGATATAGGTCAATGCTTTCGTTAAACTGACCTGCGAAAAACACAATCGTGGCCATGTAATTTCTCGCTTCTGCGGCTTCCTGGAAATTGTTGATTCCTTCCAGGTAGCTGATCACGGTTTCCATTTCTTCTACAGCTTTTTTTTGCATTTGATGCGATTGCAGCAGCATGGCATGCAACCATCGTAAACGATAAGGAACAGGCAGTTTTTTTTCGTGGGTAAATTCCATCGCTTTAGCAATGTAAACCTCTCCCAAATTGCGCATGGTATTGTTTGCCATGCATAAGTCAGACAGCCTTATCAGGGTATTTAACCTCGCCGTATCCGGCAGCTTTCCGGAAAGCATCTGTTCCAGAATCCTGATGGAGTCATTCTGATTTCCAAAGGCGATGCCATCGAAAAAACATACCAAAATAAATAGGAAAAATAATTGTCTCTGTTTAAACATACAGATGATAGAAAATTTGAAAACATGCAAAACTATTAAATATGCGGTAACAATTGGACGGTAAATTTTCCAATGGTCCTTTTAGGAGTATGGTTTGTGATTTTGAGTTTATGGTTAGCCGGCAAACTGCAAATCGCTGAGATTTCTGTATAATCCATCTGCTACCTGTAAAAGTTGGTCGTGTGTGCCTTGCTCAACAATTCTGCCATTGTCAAGCACCAGGATGTGGTCGGCCTGCCGGATGGTTGACAGCCGGTGTGCAATGACAATAGAGGTGCGTCCCTTCATCAGTTTTTCGAGGGCATCCTGCACCAGCCGCTCTGATTCAGAGTCAAGGGAAGAGGTGGCCTCATCAAGGATGAGTATTTTTGGATTTTTCAACACAGCCCGGGCAATGGCAATGCGCTGGCGCTGTCCGCCCGAAAGTTGTGTTCCACGCTCTCCTACCAGGGTATTCAATCCGTCAGGAAACTGGCTGATAAATTCCCAGGCATTTGCTTTTTTCGCAGCGTCAACGATCATATCATCAGTAGCGCCAGGTTTTCCATAAGCTATATTTTCACGGATTGAACCCCCGAAAAGAAAAATGTCCTGTGGAACAATGGCCATCTGGCTGCGCAGGGCAGACAGCGGTATTCTTTGGCTCTCCTTTTCATCGAACAGGATTTGTCCGGCAACAGGATCATACAGTCTGAGTAATAATGATACAAAAGTAGATTTCCCCGCGCCACTTGGCCCCACCAATGCAACAAGGGTGTCGGGTTTGATGATTACGCTCAGATGAGTGAGTACCTGCATGTCGGGACGGGTAGGGTAGTAAAAGGAGACCTGATCGAAACGAATACTCCCATGCAGTACCTGTTCAGGCAGGAGTTGCGAAATTTCTTCCACTGGTTCCTCCGGTTCATTAAAGATTTCCAGCAAATCTTCTGTTGCGCCGATGAATTTCTGTACACGTGCAAACACATCGGCCATTCCTCCAATGGTACCCCCGATGAACATGGAATAAATTACAAACGAGAAGAGTTCTCCGGTAGCCAGTTCCCCTGCCGCCAGTAATGCCGACCCTTTCCATATCACCGCCACCATGGCGCCAAAGAGCCCCAGGATCGTAAAGGAGGAGAAAGCCCCGCGTAACTTGCCGTTCTTAATACCCGTTTGTGCAATATCAATGGTTTTGACGCGGTAACGGGCCATTTCGAAAAATTCATTGGTGAAAGCCTTCACACTTTGAATGCCCTGTAACGTTTCCTCTACTATGGTATTTGAATCGGCCACCTGGCTTTGCGCCTGTTTGCTTAATTTACGGATGTACCGTCCGAAAAACACGGTCAGGATCATGATGACCGGAACGATTGCCAGCATGAAAAGAGTTAGTTTCAAAGAAGTCACCATCAACAGGCTCACCCCGCCGATGATGATGATCAGCTGACGCAGAAATTCAGCCAGGGTGCTGGTCAAGGCATCCTGCAACAACGTGATGTCGGATGAAATCCGGCTGTTAAGCTCACCAACCCTGCGATGTTGAAAAAACTTCATCGGCAGGCGAATGAGGTGGTTGAAAGTGCTTTGACGCAGATCGGCCAGGGTTTTTTCTGCAACATGAACGAACAGGTAAATCCGGAAATAGGAGCAGACCGACTGAACGATCAGTACCGCAACCAGGATCAGTGCAATGCGGTTAATCTCCTGTGCCAGTTTTCCCTGGTTGCCCAGGTCGACCAGTTCGCCCAGCAGTTTCGGAAAAGCCAGGCTTGCCCCGCTCGACCCCAGCAGGAATAACAGGCCCAGCGCATATTCATATTTATAGGGTTTGATGTAGCTGTACAGCTTAAAAAGCTCTTGTAAGCCTGAAAGGGTGATTTTCTTTTTTTGCTCCTCCATTATTTTCCCTTCACATATTTGTCAAGCCATGTATCCATCTCCCACAGCATGTGCAGGATGTTTTCCCGGGCAGCGTAGCCATGACTTTCAAAAGGCAACAGTACCAGCCTTGCTTTTCCACCATTCCCCTTGATTGCCTGGAAAAGTCGTTCGCTTTGTAACGTAAACGTGCCCGGGTTGTTGTCGGCATCGCCATGGATCAGCAAGAGAGGCAGTTTTATTTTATCCGCATAACTGAAAGGCGACATTTTATTGTAAACATCCGGCGCCTGCCAGTAGGTTCGCTCTTCCGACTGAAAGCCAAAGGGCGTTAACGTTCGGTTATAAGCACCGCTGCGGGCAATGCCGGCAGCAAACAGGTCGGAATGTGCAAGCAGGTTTGCTGTCATAAAAGCGCCATAGGAATGCCCCATGACGGCACAACGGTTTTTATCCACCACACCCATGGAATCAACCGTGTTTATTGCCGCTGCTGCATCAGCCACCAGTTGTTCAATATAGGTGTCGTTGGGTTCTTCACTGCCTTTCCCAATGATCGGAAATTCTGCATCCTGGAGAATGGCATAGCCACGGTTGACCCAGAACAGGGGAGAGGCCCAGTTTATGCTTATAAAAGTAAACGGGGATTCCTTCACTTGTCCTGCTGTCTTATCGTCTTTATATTCCAGGGGATAGGCATCCATGAGCATAGGCAGGGGACCATTTTTTACCTTGTCATAACCTGCCGGAAGATACAGGGTTGCCGACAAGTCAACGCCATCCTTTCTTTTATAATAAATTTTTTGCTTGCTGATATCCATGAGTGATTTGTATGGATTTTCCCGGAAAGTTATTTGTTTTGGCGCCTTCTCAGTGCTATAATCCCGGAGGTACAGGTTGGGGTAAATCTTCGGACTTTCAATACTGGTGATGGCCAGTTTTTTCTCCACATCTACCACCCGGAGGATGCTCTCGTAGGTGGTTTTTCCGTCTGCCCGCCATAAACGCTCTGTTTTCATTGTGTTCAGATCAAAGGCATCAATGAAAGGCCGGTTTCCATCAGGGGAATAACCTTCACCTTCCAAAAACAGGGATTTCCCGTTTTTGCTGAATTGGAGTACTGGCTTGTTGTATTCATTGTAAGTTGTCACAAAACTTCCGGGGTCGGCATAGAGATCTTCACTCGAAAGATCGTAGATTACTTTTGGATCCTGGTTTTCCATCGAAGGATTGATGATACAGGTCCTGGTGTTGCGGTTTTTCCACCAATAATCAGTTACGATGGCCAGGTCATCTTTCCCGAAAACGATGCCACTGAACCGGTTTTTTAGCTTACATACCGGAGAGCTTTTCATAAAGGGAAAATCGCTTTGCCACAACTGGTCACGGTAGTCGGCTGCCACCGCAGGATCACCTCCGTCGGGAGCTTCACACCAGTAAAGGGTGGATGGTTTGTCACTTCTCCAGTAAATATTTCTTTTTCCTGCTTCAACGGCATCAAAGTTGATTGGCACCTTGTCCTGCAGGGGCCGGTTGTAAAATTTAATAAGCGGGTTGCCATTTTGGTCATACACATTGAACCTGCTTGAAAAAGAAAAGTAAGTGAGTGCATAGCTGTATGGTTGCACCACCTCCTCTGTGAGGATATATTTCCCATCGGGAGAAAAAGCGATCATTTTGTAAATTCCTTCAGGCAATAGCGGGGTTCTTTTTTGCCCGTCAACAGAAACTTTAAGCACTGAAGCGCCTGCATAATGATCAAATTTGGCTTCATCCTGTTTGTTTCGCAACAGATCCTGGAAAGTGCGGGCAGGCGCTTTTACCCCGGTGGCATCCTGGGTGGATGGTCCCTTCGGAAGTTCATCCTTTACCGACAGTTTCATCTTGTCCCCTTTCCACTTGCAGTAGAGAAAACTTTCATCGTTGCTCCATTGATACGGACTCCCCATGGTGGCATTTAACCCTTCCGGCAGGATCATATTCGCCTCGCCGGTTTTCAGGTCGATCACCCACAGGCTTAGTTTGGACGGGTTGACCTGTACAAATGAACAATAATTTTCATTGGGCGAAATCTGTACATATTGCGCCATGAGTGGCTGGGGCATGTTTTTCAAAGTGATGGGTTTTGCATCGCTTAGTTTCTGTATTGTCAGGCTCGTGTAAAAAGAACTCCTTGAAACATTGAAATTTTCAGGATTCATGCGCAAACCGGCAAGTTTTAACTCGGGTTCTGCAAGTTCCTCCAGAGTTTTATAAAGTGGCCGCTCAAGCAACAGCAGCCAGGTGTTGTTACGGCTGATGGAGGTTTGGGGTGGCGTTTTAACATCGGCCAGTTCCAGGATTTCTTTTGGCGGTAACTGATAATTTGTCTGAGCAAAAATGGTGGTTGCTGCAAACATCAGCATGAAGGGAATTACTTTTTTCATGGTTTTTGATTTAATAGTTCAAAGTTAGAACATTTTTACGAGCCCCATCCGGGGTGAGTTTTTTTTGG
>JBAXFM010000209.1:0-9559 GCA_037139855.1 Bacteroidota bacterium | reverse complement strand
GGATAATGGGTGCAAGGTATAGGTTCCCGATGTGGTAATGGCGGGAATTGACGCAATCCATGAATTCTGGGTATATTTCCATTTCATGTATGCCCCCATGTGTCCGCTGCCATCTTCCATCAGATCCCATGACCCCACCGGAGCAAACCCGTCGCTGGAATAATGATACAAATCGGGAGATCCAAGGGCGTGAAACATTTCATGGCACAAGGTCGTTACATCAACCTGACTTTCAGGCTGAAACGTATAATCATACACCCTTTTCCCGTTGATATACACCTCCTGGGAATATAGAGACCAGCGGTGTGCCCATAGTAATTCTGCCCAGGCGCCGTTTCCGCCCCTGATAATGAAACAAACATTATCAACTCTCCCGTCATTATCCCCATCGATATTTAATCCTGAGGGTACCGGTGAATTGACATTGATCCAGTTTACCGCATCCACCAGTAAAGTATGTTCCCTGTCCTTTCGCTCCGAATCGCCATTGTAACCTCCCGGATTGGTCGTTGCATTGTAGGGTTCGAAATAGTTCCGGTTATGGTAATCCTGGTAGGAGAAATTGGTCGTCATGGCACAATCGGGATAATGGGTGGTGCTGAGCGTAAAAGTTGAATAGGAAACCTCGGAATAATAAGATTTCAATGACTTTCCGGCGGGCAGGTTGAATTTATTTTCATACGCCTGACGGGTTGTGGCAAACTCAGCGTCATCGCCGAAACGGATATATACAGCGAGGTTGTTCATGGTTCCTGTATGCGGGGCCCTGACAGACTGATCGGTATTTTCAGTATAAAATGCTTTGCGCTGATTATATTTCGACAACGATATTTTTGCCCATTTGGTCAATCCTGCCTGTGATGGATCGGTTTTATCGGCACGCAAATCTGTTGCAACAACAATATCTCCGCTGGTTTTACCCCAATAATAAAACCCGTCCTCTGCCTGAATGATGGTATAACCATTCTGATCGTGCAGCCAGTTGAAATATTCGTCACCGGATACATAACAATTAATAATGGCGCCATCTGGTTGTTTAACCGTATAAGGCAGAAATTTAAAATTGGCAGCCCCGGCCATAAATACGCTGAGGGTTACCAGAACAAATAACAATGTAGATTTTGACTTCATAAGGTAAAATATTTCAGCGTTTAATTATTAATTTCCAAGGCGCAGGAATAAACATGTTATATCAACGGACAATAACCAATTTCCTGATCAGCGACTCACTTTCGGTATTTATTCTTACAAAATAAAAACCCTGGGAAAGATTCGAAAAATCAAAGTCGCAATCGTTGGTAACGGAGCAATTTTTCTCACAAACAATTCCCCCCGTACAATCCATCACCCTGATCCTCAACATTCCGAAGGTATTATCCGGTGTCATAATCCTGAATTTTCCGGCCGTCGGATTCGGATAAACCCGGATCCCGGATAAAAGGTGCTCACCCACTGAAACCACCGATGAGGTTTGGGTCACGGTAACCAGTTGGGATGAAAGCCCCGACACCGTTACTGAAATAGTGGCAACACGGGAGGCGTAATCAGGATTTTCCGCATAATTGGCAATGATCGTTCCGTTTCCGCTGCCTCCGGAGGTAACAATGCACCAGGCAACATCTGCGAATGCGCTCCAGCCGGTGTTGGACGTTACGGTAAAGTCTGTTGATCCGGCAAGGGGTGAAACATTCCGGTTTTGCGGTGAAACTGCCAGTGTGGGAGTTGCGCCGTCCTGGGATACCGTTACAATGACGGGAGCCAGGCCGGTCACCGATACCGTGACTGTCGCAATTCGCTGGCTGACTGAAAGGTTTTCCTCCACATTGGCGGTAATCATTCCGTTTCCGAAACCTGCCATCGTCACATTACACCACAAGGCATTGCTCACTACAGTCCAGTCTGTGTTGGAGGTGACTGTAAAACTGGTGACGCCAGTGGATGCAGGAACATTCTGATTGGGAGGCAGCACGCTTAAAACCGGGGCCGCCCCAGCCTGGGTTACCGTGACAGTTTGAGAAGGCAAATTGGCCACCATGATGGAAATGACGGCAACCCGGTCTGATACGCCTGGATTTTCGGTAAAATCAGCCACAATGGCGCCATTCCCCGATCCGGAAGTGGTAACGACACACCACGCTGCATTGGTGGCAGCGGTCCAAAGGGTGTTGCATGTAACAGTGAAACTGGTTGTTCCCGCAGGTGAGGGAACATTTTGGTTTTGCGGTGTGACAACCAGCATCGGCGGGGCACCGGCCTGGGTTACGGTTACAACCTGCACAGGCAATCCTCCGGTTGGGGTAGCTGTAAGGGTTGCTAACCGGGTGGTGATACCAGGGTTGTCGGTATAACTGGCAATGATACTGCCATTCCCTGACCCTGACGGGGTAACCGTACACCATGAAGCAGTGCTGACAACAGCCCATGAAGTAGCAGCGTTTGTGGTAACATTAAAGGATGTTGAGCCGGCAACATACGAAACATTCTGATTGGCCGGTGTAACAGCAAACACATTATAGAGGTCCGACTGCCAGAGCCCCCTTCCATAAGTAGCGGCCTTGAGCCGGTTGTTGGCCGGATTAACGGGATCATAAAAAATTTCGAGTTCCCTGACATCCACGGGCGGTAATCCGGTGCTAAAGGCGATCCAGTCAGTGAGTGTGGCGTCTTTGTAGAATACATTCGTCTTATTGCCGACATAAAGCCCTTCATTGCTGGTCTTATCATAAACAAGGCAGTTGATGTTTACGGCAGGGAGTGTGCCGGAAATGTTTATCCAGGTAGCGCCTTTATCGGCCGACTTGTAAATTTTAGTTCCGGCCGAAGCATAAACGATGTTGGGATCGGTGGGATGTGCTTCAAGATCGGAGGGAGTACTCCCCCCGGGAAGTGTACATACCGTCCAGGTTGGGGTGGTTGCATTTGCATTATCAGACCTTTTCAGGGAACCACTGCGCACTACATACAGCACATCAACATTGGCAGGGGATTGCTCCAGCACTGCGCATCCTCCTGTTTCACCTGTTGATATCTTTGTCCAGGTGACAGAAGAAGAAGGGGATGCTTTTACATTGATACTTCTCCAAACGTTTACATACCCGATAAACATGGTGGATGGGATGGTTTCATGAAGAATATAAGGCGTTACCCAACTGCCACCTTCGTTAATTCCATTGGAACCGTTGGCAGCAATCGTGTTAAAACCTCCTCCTGTGGAACGCCGGATGTCGCCATAATAAAGAGCTCCGTACCGGTAATTCGTATCGGAATAATCCACGATACATTCCATGCCATCTCCGCCAATAACGGTTGTAAAGTTAGGTCCGGTATTTTTTGCGGTGCCATTATCCTGGTAGCCGCTCATGCAGATGGCCTGGTTGCCTGCACTCTGACCAATTCTGTAAACCTGAGCGATGCCAAGGCCCGACGAAATGTTGGCCCAGGTTGTGCCACCATTGATCGTTGAATAAATGCCGCCATCGCACCCTGTCGCCAGACTTCCATTGGCCGCAGACCATTCAAGACAATGGATATCAGCATGCAATGAAGGTGCACAGCTATATCCCCATGAACTGCCAACCCAATGTGAATTAATGGTCCAGGATACACCGGAATTGGTAGATTTCCAAATGTTGACTCCCCCCACATACAACGTATTTGCGTTGGTCGGATCAACGGCGATGCACAGGTCGTACCAGGCCTGGCTACCGGTTCCGCCGCCATCGCAATTATAATCCATGATGTTGGGTGTTGTGGATTGTGTTAAAAAAGTCAATCCGCTGTCGGTCGATCGCAGAAGACCTGCAAAAGCTCCGTTGGTCATGCACAGGTAGACGGTGGCAGGCTGATTCGCACTGACCCCGATGACAAGCCTGTTCCCGGTGATAACGCCTGAAGTAATCTGGGTCCAGGTGTCACCCGAATTGATGGATCGGTAAAACTTTCCACCTTCGGTAGCGTAAACGATGGTTGGATCCCCGGGTTTGAACCGGATATCTTTGTAATTGCTGGTGTTGGAGGACTTCCTTGTCCAGGAGGTTCCACCGTTAACCGATTTATAAATTCCCCCGCTGGTGGCGGCAAGTATCATATTGGGATCAGCCGGATGCATGATCATGCTCCCCACGGTAAGATTCCCCATTCCAGTATTGGAGGCGCTCCATGTTGTGCCACCATCAAGGCTCTTATAAACCCCCATGCCTGGAGAATCGCCGGCATCGCGGTCGCCGGTGCCAATGAAGATCAGTGAAGAATTGGTTGGGTGAAGCAGAATGGCGGAAACTCCAAGCGTGGGTGTACTCGAGGTGAGTACATTCCAGGTTGCAGCTCCATCGGTGCTGAGCCACAGTCCCCCGGAAGGTGAACCCACATAGATGATATCCGGGTTGGTCGGGTGAAAGCAAATGCCATTGATCCTGCCCAGTCCGGTGGGCTGTCCTGTTGAATTTACAGGGTAGTTAACCGGACCTATCTGGCTCCAGTTGCCGTTGTCGGACATGGTTGCATCATGGGAATTAAAATACTGCTGGTATTCATGCAATACCTCACCTGGCGAAGGCAGTGTACCATCAGGCTTCATACAATCCTGGTTAATGTATTCCCAACGCTTGAATACTTTCCAGCCATTGTGCCTGATGTTGTCATCACCGGCCCAGTATTTTTCAAACGCACGCCGGGTATCCCTGAACCGGGCGCCAGGATCCTGCATCATCTGCACCCAGTAAGGATAATTTGCCGTATCACCTGCTGCCGGGTCAGGTAGAAACTGGGCATGCAAAGCAGTGAACAGAAAATATAAAAGGATAGTGGAAAAGGTCAATTTTGGTATCATGCAACTTGGTTTTTATGCTGTTGATTTCAGTATATAAAGATACAAAAATCATCCATTGGGTTGTCTGTTCTTTGATAATAATTTGCTCCCATGAAATAACTGATGAAAACCATCACATTAAAATGATTTGTACCTTTACGGAATTAAGCAAATAACAGGCAAATGGATTCAGAAAAATACACCCGCCCCACCTGGGATCAATATTTTATGCAAATCGCCCAAACCGTTTCAGAGCGCGCTACCTGCGACCGGGGACGCAGCGGTTGTGTGATCACGCGGGATAAGCAGATACTGGTTACCGGATATGTGGGTTCTCCGCGTGGTTTACCGCATTGCGATGAGGTTGGTCATCTCATGAAAAAGGTATTGCATGAAGATGACCGGGTTACCCAGCATTGCATGCGTACCGTTCACGCTGAGCAAAATGCCATCTGCCAGGCTGCCCGCCTTGGTATTTCATTGGATAAAGCTACATTGTACTGCCGGATGACCCCCTGCCGCACCTGTGCCATGCTCATCATCAACTGTGGCATCGGGCGTGTTGTTTGTGAACGGAAATATCACGACGGAGCAGAATCGGAAGGAATGTTCAAACAGGCAGGCGTTATCCTTGAATACGTGCATGATGAAATCCAGCAATACGAAAAACAATAGCCGCAGTGGTTACCGGCCGGTTTAATATATCGCCACCTCTTTTTCCCCTGTTGACTTTTCAAAACCCCGGTACATGGCATTTGTGTTGAAAGGCATCGCAATGTTACCCTCTTTGTCAATGGCGATCAGCCCTCCGGCCGCTTTCTGTTTCGCAATTTTTTCCATGATAATTATTTTGCCGGCCTCTTCGATTGGCATACCCCGGTATTCCATGAGCGCTGAGAGATCATAGGCAACCACATTCCTCATGAAATATTCGCCCTGGCCGGTTGCTGAAACAGCACAGGTATTGTTGTTGGCATAAGTACCGGCCCCGATAATGGGAGAATCGCCGACACGGCCAACCATTTTTCCCATCATTCCGCCTGTTGATGTCGCAGCGGCAAGGTTGCCTTTCTGATCGAGGGCAACAGCGCCCACGGTGCCATGTTTTTCTTTCTCAACCGGAGTCTCCTTTGTCCCGGAAGGCAGCGCCGACTTCCATTTCTTCCAGGCTTCCAATCTGGCCGGGGTAATAAAATAGGCTGGATCAACCGGTTTTAGCCCCATTTTCTTTGCAAAATCATCGGCTCCTTTTCCACACAGCATCACATGGTTTGTTTTCTCCATAACAAATCTGGCAGCCGCAATCGGATTTTTTACTGCAATAACCCCGGCAACGGATCCGGCCATCCCGGTTCGGCCATCCATGATGGATGCATCGAGTTCTGCCTTGCCGTTCTCATTCAGAACAGCGCCTTTTCCGGCATTGAATAACGGACAATCTTCCATAAATGTGATTACGGATTCCACAGCATCCAGGCTATTGCCTCCAGCTGCGAGGATTGCCGATCCCAGTTTCAATGCTTCATTTAACTTATCCAGGTATTCTTGCTCCACCGCAGCGGTCATGGAGCCTTTAGCCGGTCCACCGGCTCCTCCATGAATCACAATTGCCCATTTCCCCGAATTTACTTCAGCAGGAACCATCGAAACGGCTTCACCCTGGGCAAATAGTAACGAATGATTCAAAAATATCATGATCATACAAGTTAAAAAAGTAAGTTTATTCCTGGAAAACAGGCTGGAACGGATCAATGTACATTTCATAAATTTAGTTTTTAAAGGATCACAATATTTGCTTTAGCAAGACTGTAAAATTAATGATACCTGTGATTTGCAAAATAGTCAGGATCACCGATAACAGTATCACTGCACGGATAAATCCCGCCCCTTTCTTTACTGCCAGATACGATGCGATCAAAGCGCCGATCATGCTGCCAGCCGAGAGGATTACCCCATAAAGATAGTTTACTTTCCCATCGATCATGAATACCAGCAGTGCAAAAATCGCGTAAAAAAAGACGATCAGATTTTTAACGGCATTGGCCTTCACCAGGTCATACCCAACCCCCAAAACCAGCGCCATCAGCAGAAAATAGCCCACTCCTACCTGGATAAACCCACCATAAAAACCAACCACAAAAAATATGACAAGTTGCCACCATGTAAGCCGCCTGGAGAGCAAACCTGGATTTTCCTTCAACCATCTATCGGGTTTATAGAAAAGAAAGAACATCATGATGACCATCGCGGTGGCCATGGCAATCTCAATAACCCGCGTATTTACATCCACCGCCAGGTAAGCGCCCAAAACTGCGCCAATGGTTGCCGGAATCGCCAGCCAAACCGGGCGCAGATTGGTAAACATTTTTTGCCGGGTAAAGCTGGTTACCGATGATAACGTTTGAAAAAAAATGCTGATCCTGTTGGTGCCATTGGCAATGTTTGCAGGCAACCCAAGAATCAGCAACAGTGAAAGACTGATCACCGAACCTCCTCCCGACAAGGTGTTGATAAACCCGACAAGTATGCCGGCCAGTACGATTACGATTATTTCAGTAAGAGACACCTTGAAATTAAAAATTAAAAATTACACCGCTTTCCCTTTCAAATCAGCACATCAGCACATCAGCACATCAGCACATCAGCACATCAGCACATCAGCACATTATCACATCAGCACATTCACTTCCCCAACTTACTATGCCTCCTCCCATAACTGAAATAGATAATCAGCCCGATAGCCAGCCACACCAGAAACCGCAACCAGTTAGTTACCCCAAGCTGTGCCATCAGGTAAAAGTTTGTCAGCAGGCCCAGCACCGGGATGAGCGACAGTTGTCTGCGAATGCCATACCAGGTAAGCAAAATAGCTGAGACAATGAAAATCAGGATGGGAAATTCGGTCAGAAGCAGGTGACGGGTAAGAGAAAGGCAAGAGGTGAAGGGTGGAACGTGAGAGGCGACCAATGAACCATTAGGATTATTAGTAGATCCATTTAGGAAACCGGTCAATAGGCTATTGATTTCCTGATGGTTCCAATAAAAAAACAAGGCAAGGATTCCTATCCAGATCACCGGCAGAAAGTACCGGCTGTTGAAGTATGGCACCTGGAAACCTTTTTCGTTGTTTGGGATGTCATTTTTCTTCCAGCCGCTTTGTAAAACAAGCACGCCCCCGGAAACCAGGATAAACGCAAAAAGGGTTCCGATACTCGTCAGGTCGGTGACTTCGGTCAGATTCATGAACAAAGAGGGAATCGCAACCAGAATACCTGCAATAATCGTCGAAAAATATGGGGTTTTAAACCGTGGATGGATTTTCGAAAACGATCGTGGAAGTAACCCGTCGCGGCTCATGCTCATCCAGATACGCGGCTGGCCAACCTGGAAAACCAGCAACACACTCGCCATGGCAATCACAGCGCTGATAGCAATAATCCCTGAAAGTCTTGTCAGGTGTAGCTTTTGAAAGGCATAAGCCAGTGGGTCACCTACCCCAAGTTCGGAATAGTGCAGCATGCCGGTGAGCACAAGGCTGATCAGAATGTAGAGTATCGTTGTGATGATCAGGGCAAAGATGATGGCCCTTGGTAAATCCCTTCGTGGATTACGGCACTCTTCAGCCGTTGTGGAGATGGCATCGAACCCGATATACGCGAAAAAAACGCCTGAAACCCCTTTCAATACACCGGCAACACCATTGGGTGCAAAGGGGTGCCAGTTTTTCGGATCGACATAAAACGATCCGACAGCGATGATCAGAAACAGGATGCCAACCTTCAATATAACCATGATGTTACCTGCAACTTTTGTTTCATAAATGCCCACGTAAACAAGCACAGAAATGAAAACCACAATGGAAAAGGCAGGAATGTCAGCAATGATGCGGATTCCTCCGATAACCGGGGCCGTTTGCCAGGCAGTGTAGGCCTCGCGCACCATGTCCGTCATATGTGCCACCGGCACCCCCCGCATCAATTCAAGGGTAGCCTGGTGATATCCTCTGGCGGCCGACAGATAATCGATCCCCATGTAGGCCGGCACATGCAGGCCGACTCCTCCAAGAAACCCTGTAAAATAATCAGACCAGGATATCGCCACCGCAATGTTTCCGATGGCATATTCCATAATGAGATCCCAGCCGATAATCCAGGCAATGAGTTCTCCAAAACTGGCATAAGCATAGGTGTATGCACTTCCGCTGATCGGAATGAGGGAGGCAAACTGGGCATAACACAGCGCTGAAAAAGCACAGGCCATGGCTGTAAACAGAAATAACAATGAAACCGCCGGACCCCCGCTGGCCGCAGCAGTTCCGATGGTACTGAAGATCCCCGCCCCTATCACGGCAGCAATTCCAAGCGCCGTAAGATCAAAAACTGTCAGGCTTTTCCTCAATTCCGACTGTTCTGTATCCCTGTTATGGGCATCCTTCAGGATATGGCTGATGGATTTCTTACGGAACAGGTGCGGATTTGACACGGGAAAATTTTCGATAAAGATAGAATATTTTCGAATTGGGGGAAGGGTAAACAGGGAAAAGGGTCTAATTGGTGAGCAGATGAGTAGAGGAGCGGATCGGATCCGGCGCATAACCCATGCGACTTTGTTCAGTCTTGGTTCAGTCTTGGTTCAGTCTTTGACCAGTCTTTGTTCAGTCTTGTTCAATCTGCATATATGCTTTCTATATGCTTCCAATATGCTTTGTATATGCTTTGTATATGCTTTGTATATGCTTTGTATATGCTTTGT
>JBAXFM010000208.1:0-9572 GCA_037139855.1 Bacteroidota bacterium | reverse complement strand
TTTTCAGTTATCACAATTTCCCGGAATGGAGCATCCCGGTTATTCAGAAATTTCCACTTACCATGATGGCCGATGGTATCCGCAGCGTTTTCATCGAAGGAGCAGGATTTGCTGAAATGACGATGCCCATCGTCATCCTCTCCGCAATCGGATTGGTCTTTTTTACGGTTGGGATGAGGATTTTCAGGTGGCATTGAGGATTATCCCATTTCAAAACCCGGATGGTCTTTCCGCAAAACAAAAGAGGCTGTCCTTCTGGGACAGCCTCTAAGATTAAAATCGTTTTCGGTTAAGCTTATACCAGTTTAACATTTACAGCATTTAATCCTTTTTTACCTTCGGTCAGGTCGAATGTTACTTCGTCATTTTCCCGGATACGGTCAATTAAACCAGAGGCATGAACGAAATATTCTTTGCCTGTCTCGGAGTCCATAATAAATCCAAATCCTTTTGACTCATTAAAGAATTTTACTTTTCCATTTTTCATAATAATAATCGAATTAAAAATAATATTTGCAAATGTAGATATAAAAATTCGTACTTCAACCAAATAAATAAAAAAAACTTACGTTGATGGCTATTTCTTTCTGAAACCACCTTTTCGGAATGTGCTCCTGTGTTTTTTCGGGTCAAACGCCGGCCCTTCGCCAAGCTGCACCGGAATAGCGCCTTTGTAAATGGTTTTACCCAGCAATGTTTCGATGACGGCAAACTTTCCCTGGTCTTTTTCATTGATCAGGGTGATCGCAGCTCCCTTGGCCTGTGCACGGGCTGTGCGGCCGATGCGGTGGATATAGTCCTCCCCGTCGTTCGGCACATCATAGTTGATCACCATGTCAATGTCTTCAATATCAATCCCCCTGGATACAATGTCGGTGGCAACCAGGATGTTGAGTTCCCTGCTTCTGAACCTGTTGAGAACCTTTTCCCGTTCTGGCTGATCAAGATCCGAGTGGATCTCCTCGGCATTTAACCGGAGTTTTTTTAATGCAGCGCTCAATGACTTTGTGGCGCTTTTTGTAGAACAAAAGATCAGAATACTCCTGAGTTTCAGGTCCTTTAAAAGGTATTGCACCAATGGAATTTTCTGAGCATCATACACCACATAGGCCATCTGAAGAATGTTTTCTGCCGGTTTTGAAGGAGCAATGTTGATTTCGACAGGGTCTTTCAGGATTTTACGGGCAAGTTCACGCATGTCCTTGGGCATGGTGGCCGTAAAACAGAGGGTTTGACGGTTGGCTGGCACATAAGACATAATCTTCAGGATATCGTCGTAAAACCCCATGTCGAGCATCCGGTCGGCTTCGTCAAGAATCAGGTACCGCAGGCTGGAGAGGTTTACATAGCCCATATTTAAGTGGGCAATCATCCTGCCCGGGGTGCAGATGACCATGTCGGCCCCGTTGGCCAATGCCTGGCGTTCACGTGAAAACGAAGCGCCATCGGTACCTCCATAAACCGGAATGGAACTTACCGGGGTGAAATAGGAGAGTCCCTCCATGTGCTGATCAATTTGCTGGGCCAGTTCCCGGGTAGGAACAATCACCAGGGCTTTGATCGCATCATCATGGGGGATCGTAATGATCTTCTGGATAATCGGAAGCAGAAATGCCGCCGTTTTACCGGTGCCGGTCTGAGCCGACCCGATCAGGTCTTTTCCCGCCAAAATAGCCGGAATTGCCTGCTCCTGAATGGGGGTGGCGCTTTCATACCCCAATGCTTCAATACCTTCAATCAAACGCGCCTCAAAACCAAAATCGTGAAATGTCAAAATGCTATATTATTGGGCAAAGATACAAAAAATTCTCAACGGATGTGCCTCTGTATTGAACACAACTTTGCGAAGATCAAGGGTGTTTTCCGGCGCAAAAAGAAGGTAGGCGTATTTCAATGTTTCGGCCAGGAAAAAACTTTCCATGGAATCAGACAATTCCATCGTTTTAACATTTTTAACTTCGGCATACCCGGCTTCGGTTTTGCATTTTTCCAGGATATCGTTGATCATGTGTTGACCCATACGCTGATATTCAGGATTTTTGGTCTTTCGGTAGAGATAAAAGCAACTTTCGATGTTCTCTGGACGTAACGGGTACTCGGGATATAATACAGAATCAGTTCTGAAGTTAAACTCTTCCGGCTCGACGTTAAAGGTTGTCCACATGTAATAGTTGCCTTTCTGAATGTTTCGGGCGGTGGCAATATCGCCGGATAAAGCCAGAATTCCGGCATAAAAAGCGTCAAGGGCTCCGTACAATGGATGGGTTTCCTTTCCTGATTTCATATCCACACGGGTAAAATACCATCCTGATCTAACTTCGGTAAGCAGGTGTTTCTTAATGGCTTTGTTGTGAATCTCCCAGGCTTCTTTACAGTCCTTATCGCCAAACAGCAACCATGCCTTGTACAGGTATTCGTAATAGGAATCGATCCGGGCGCCGATCTGGCTCTCCGTATTCCGCCATTCCCCTGTGTTCACATCAATGGTTGTACCCACCAGGTCGATGTCGCTTCGGCGTTTATACACTTCGAATGCAGCTTTTTTCGCAACCCGGTAATAATTTGAATCCCGGGTGTATTCAGTAAGTTTACCGAACTCAAGCAAGTAAGTGCCTATTTCTGCCGGGTTGCTCAATGCATCCCGGGTTTTACCTGATTTTAAATTCACATACCGGTAAGGCATGCCTGTCGGAGAATTAAATGCCGGCAGCAGCCGGGCGCCCAGGTCTCTGGCTAAATCCAGCAACCGTTTATCACCTGACAACTCAAAGGCCGACAGCAGTCCCCCCAACAGCCGGATGTTGACCTCAAACAATTGAACTTCCTGGTCCACATCAAAGTGCATGTTTGCAACCACCATTTCCTTAGCCTCCTTAGCCTCTTCTTTCATTCCAAGCAGAACAAAGGTATCATAGGCATCTATGGGGGTCATCTGGAACGAAACTTTGTACCAGTTGTGTCCTGTTTTGCTGATGGGTTTCAGTGCATCATATCCTTTGGCATATTTTTTATAGCCATTCCACGCATGGCGGCAGGCCGTTTTAATTTTTTCACACTGATCTGCCTTTTGACGCCCGGTAAATGGCTTTTGTGGTAACCCGGTCAAAACCGTAACAAGAAAAAAAACTGTGAGCAGGGAGAGTTTAAATCTAAAATACATCAAATCATTTTTTTTATTTCCATCAACCTGATGATGGCAATTGCTATTTCCTCATTGGAAAAGGCGCTGCAGTTAATTGTAATATTGAACAAGTACGGATTAAATTTTTCACCGGTCATCACTTCAATAAAAGCCATTCTTTTTTTATCCATCTCATTTACAAGGGTGGATGCTTCGGCTTTGCCAATGTTTCTTGTCGTGCGAACCGCCTCGATTCGCCACTCACGGGGAGCCTGCAAACGGACATGGATGGTGTTCGGAAAATCATGAAGGATCCCGGCTCCACCTCTTCCAACGATCACAACGTATCCCTGTTCCGCAATGGATTTGACTACGTGTGAGACTGTTTTTCGCATGCGGTGAGTACTGACGTATGAGTGTGAAAATGAAGCCAACACATCTTCTATCAATCCTTTTTCCCCTGTACTTAGAAGATAATTGACTTCCGATTGATTCAACTCAAGTTGTTTTGCAGTGGCTTCAACCACCTCCTTGTTGATGAATCTCCATTTTTTGGGTTTGTCAACACCCTGACGTTTATTTAGTTCGTTTGTAACAGCCTGGGCAATCAGTTTTGAAGGGCAGCCAAACTCTCTGGAAATGGTAACAACTGGTCGCGGATTGTTTTGTTGTTCGATGCCCCTGTCCGAAAAGGCACGCTCCATGTACTGGTGTAAAAGATTTTCCATAACTCCTCCTTTTTTAATGGTGGATTTATACAAAGTTACAACGAAAAATTCCGGATTCCAAGAGAAAAAAGCAGGGTTCCGCTCAGCCTGTCAAGTTCCACTTCCGCTTTTTTGGCTTCAAATTGAGATGAAATAAGCTGATACTCTGCATCAATGAGTTTTTGTTGAATTTCGCGAAGTTCAATGTCGTTGATGCTGCCAAGTTTATACTTTTCAAAAGCGATCGTTACGTTTTCACGGGCAACTGCAACATTGGCCAGTTGCAGGGCAACAATCTCAAGGTTGGCATTGAACTCGTGATGAATTTTATAAAGGCTTGTTCTTAGCACTAATCCGGCATCCTCCACCTCAATTTCACCGGAATTCATCATGATCTTTGCGTTTTTCACCGCACGATTCACATTGAACCCGTTGAAAAGGGTGTAGGTCAGGTTTAACCCGTATGAAGGTCCGTAACTTTGGTTATATTGCAGAAATCCGGTTTGGGAGTTCAGGGTGCCATAGCTGTATCCGGCGGTAAAATTAAGTTGGGGATAACGGTCCGATTGTGCCTGTCTGACTCCCAATCTTGCCAGGTTCTGGTTCAGGCGGACCGCTGTAAGCCTCGAATTCTGCTTCAAAGCTTCATTCAACAGACTGTCGTAAGGTCTTGGCACACTGAGTTGAATCGAGTCCTGGATCACGAACGGAGCTGAAGGATCGCGGCACAGCAGCTGGTTGAAATCAGCCCTGGCGTTGGCCAGTAAAACCAGTTGCCGGATAAGGCGCGTGCTGTCGGCGTTGAGGTCGACAGTTGATTGCAACAACATCAATTGTGAGCCGGCGCCCAGGGAAACTTTTGCCGCAGCGATGCGTTTGCGTTGCATAGAAAGGTCCACTGCATCCTGCGCCACCCTGACCAGTTTGCGCAGCTGGATAATGCTGTAATAGGATAATGAAATGTCAGAAATAGTGCCTTCCACCACAATCCGGGTGCCGTTTTCACCAAGGTCTTCAAGCACCCCAAGCATCTTCCTGCTAACAAACATATTCAGACCATCAAAAAGGGTCCAGTTCAACTGAGCCCCCAGGTTCAGGGTATTGCTTTTTCCATTGGCAACATCTTTCACCGTACCACTGAACTGCTCCTGGTGTGTGGTGCTGATGACGTTGTTTTGGCTGGCATTCAGATCGAGTGATGGCAGAAAGCCGGCATTTCCAAGGGTGTTGTTGTTTCTGGCAATCTGTGCATCATTTTGCTGAAGAATAATGGAATAATTGTTCTTCAGACCAACTTCCAGCGCTTTTTGAAGGCTTATTACTTCCTGGGAATGACCTGAAGGCAGCATGAGGAATATCAAAAAGGCAAAGAAATAATTTCGAATATTGAATGTTGAACGGAACGCAACAATAATGGGTTGGGACATTTTGATTTTTGATTTTGCTATTTGACTTTTGACCTTGACAGATAGGTGTATAATGCCGGAATTACGAAAAGGGTTAGCACCAGAGAAAAGATCAGTCCCCCGATGATGGTGATTCCCATTGGAACCCGGCTTCGGGAAGCTGCACCCAGCGCCATGGCAATGGGAAGTGCCCCGAGTGCTGTAGCCAGACTGGTCATCAGGATGGGGCGTAAACGTCGGGTGGCTGCATCAATTACAGCGTCGCGCAGATTCAGCCCTTCCTTTTTCCGCTGGTTGGCAAATTCCACAATCAGGATGCCGTTTTTTGTTACGATCCCAATCAAGACAATGACACCGATTTCGCTGAAAATATTCAGGGTTTGTCCGAAAATCCACAGGGATAGCATCGCTCCTGCCAGCGCCAGAGGTACGGTAAACATGATGATGAACGGGTCGATAAAGCTTTCAAACTGTGCCGCCAGGATCAGAAAAACGAGTACCAGCGCCAGCAGAAGGGCAAAGAGCAAACTGCCTGAACTGTCTTCGAACTCTTTTGATGTTCCGGCCAGGGCAGAGGAAAAAGAATCATCGAAGGTTGCTTTACCGATTTTGCGCATTTCGGCAATGCCCTGACCGAGGGTTACCCCTTTCGCCATCTGGGCTGAAACCGTAGCGGAAACATACCGGTTGTACCGGTACAACTGCGGTGGATTACTCTGTTCTTTCAGCTTTACAACGTTATCAAGCTGAATCAGTTCCCCTCTTTCATTCCGAATGTAGATGGAACTCAGATCGAGCGGCTTATCCCTGTTTGAACGATCGGCCTGGCCAATAACCTGGTATTGCTTGCTGTTCATGATGAAATATCCATACCGCTGACCACTGAAATAAAGTTGTAATGTTTCAGCAATATCCCTCACATTGATTCCCAGCGAACGGGCCCTGTCACGGTCAATTTCAACAGAAAGCTCGGGTTTGTTGAACTTCAGGTTCAGGTCAACCACCTGGAATTTGGGGTTTGACTGGGCCTGCTCCATAAATTTGGGAAGAAATTTCTTCAGTTTGTCAAAATCGGGAGCCAGCACCACATATTGTACCGGTAATCCGGCATTTCGTCCTCCTCCGATCGTTTGTTCCTGGGTCACAAAACTCCGGGCAAAATTGAATCTTTTCGCAATCATCCCAATCTCATCTGCAATATCCTGCTGCGACCTTGATCTGGTCTCGGGCTGTGTAAGTGTAATTCTTACAAATCCTGTATTTGTTGATGATGAAGACCCGAAGCCGGGGGCAGTAATCCCCATGATCGATTCCTTTTCGGGAATGGTATCCACAATGGAAATCATCTGGTTCATATACCGGTCCATGAGTTCAAAGGAGGTTCCTTCGGGCGCTGTAGACATCAGTTGCATGCGGCTTTTATCTTCCATTGGCGCCAGTTCTGAGGGTATCAACGCCCCGATACCAATAACCAGTCCAAGAGAAACGACCATGATCAGGATGGCAAGCCAACGATAACGTATGAATGTATGAAGCGACCGGTTGTAGCCATCGGTAAGCCGGTTCAGCATGTTTTCGGTAAAAGTGAACAGTGCGTTGTGATGTTCGGGTTTTCGCAGCATGTGCGAACTCATCATCGGGGTAAGGGTAAGTGAAACCAGGGCTGAAACCAATACTGTACCCGCAACCACCACACCGAATTCACGGAATAAACGACCGGTTAGTCCCTGCAGGAAGATGATGGGTAAAAAAACTGCTGCAAGGGTAATGGTTGTTGACAGAATGGCAAAATAAATCTCTTTCGAACCGCGATGACCCGCTTCAATCGGATCCATGCCGCCTTCAATTTTATGATAGATATTCTCCAGCACTACAATGGCATCATCTACAACTAATCCGGTGGCCAATACAATGCCCAGTAAGGTTAAAATGTTGATGGAAAAACCGGCAATATACATGATGAAAAATCCGCTGATCAGGGAGATCGGAATGGCGATGATGGGTATCAGCGTTGTACGCCAGCTTCGGAGAAAAGCAAAAATGACCAATAGGACTAACCCGAACGCAATGAGGATGGTTTCCTCCACCTCCGTAATGGCTTTGCGGATGCTGAGGGTCGTATCGAGGTTGGTTCCCACGATGATATCTGCCGGGATTTCGTTTTTAAGTTGCGCAACGCGTTTGTAAACTTCATCTGCAATTTCAATCTGATTTGCACCTGGCTGAGGGGTAATGCCAACCCCGATCATCGGAACTCCACCGTTGCCCTTCATGATGGTTCGTTCGTTTTCAGGGAGCAGTTTGGCTGTTCCGACATCACGCATCCTGATCACGGTTCCGTTTTTTTCTTCGATGATCATGTCGTTGAATTCGGCAGGCGAGGTCAAACGTCCCTTGGTCCTGATGGTCAGTTCGGTTCCGTATCCTTCAATCCTGCCGGTGGGAAGCTCAATATTTTCACGAGACAAGGCATTGCGTACATCCCCGGGAGTAAGCCGGTAGCTGGCAAGTTTGGATGGGTCGAGCAGCAACTTAATCGAATATTTGCGTTCCCCCCAGATCCGAATTTCGCTCACCCCGGGTATGGTTTGCAGCCGCTCTTTGAAAACATTGTTGGCGATGTCCGACAATTCCATGAGGTCCCTGGCATTGCTCTGCAGCGTAAGTGCATAAATAGGACTCGCATCGGCATCCGATTTTGTAACAATGGGAGGATCGGTGTCGGGCGGAATATTGCGGATGGCTCTTGAAACCCGGTCGCGTACATCGTTGGATGCTGCTTCCATATCCACGCCAAGTTCAAACTCAACGGTGATGTTGCTGCGGCCGTCGCTGCTTGAGGAGGTCAGGGATCTGATTCCGGCGATTCCGTTGATGGATTCTTCAAGTGGTTCAGTGATCTGCGATTCAATTACATCAGCGTTTGCGCCGACATAGTTTGTTGTGACCGTTACAACAGGTGGGTCAACGCTTGGAAATTCCCTGACTCCTAAAAAAGTGTACCCAATGATACCAAACAGTACGATGAGCAACGAAATGACCGTTGCCAGTACAGGACGATCAATACTTACGGTGGAGATATTCATTTTGGAAGCCTGATTTTAACACCGACATCCTCACGAAGCTGGAGCAATCCGGTGGTAATTAATGTGTCGCCGGGTTTTAAACCTTCTGTCACCTCTACCTCCCTTTCGGTGCGGATTCCAGTTTGAATTATTTGAGACTTTGCTTTGCCGTTGCTGCAAATAAACACCTTTTCTCCATTCATCTGAGGTATGATGGCCTCCGATGGGATGACCAGGGCATTCTGAATGTTGTCAAGTACAATGTCAACTTTGGCAAATGATCCGGGGATAAGAATTCCGGTTGAGTTTGGACAAAGAGCGCGAAGTGACACGTTGCGGGTAGCGAGGTCGATCTTCGGTTCAATGGCATAAATATGACCGGTAAAAGAGTTGTCGTTGCCCTCAACATGGAATTTAATAATGGTGCCTTTTTTAACTTTTCCCCGGTATTTTTCGGGGATGGCAAAGTCGATTTTTACCGGATCAGTTTGCTGAAGCCGTGCCACGAGTGTTGAAGATGAGACAAATCCTCCCGGACTAACCTGACGAAGTCCGATTTGCCCGCTGAACGGGGCATAGATTTCCGTTTTGGAGATTTGGGTCCTGATCAGTTCAATTTCGGCCAGAACAATGCCATGGGTATTAAAAGCTTTGTCATATTCTTCCTGGCTGACCGCCTTTAATTCCAATAATTTTTCTTTTCGGTAAAGGTCGTCTTTGGCCTGCTTTTCATCAACCTGTAGTTTTTTCAACTGTGCCTGCAACTCGCGGTCGTCAATTTTCAACAATAAACTTCCTTTGTTAACATGGCTTCCTTCATCGAAATTGATGGCAACGATCCGCCCCGGCACTTCGCTGCGTAATTCAACTTCTTCATTCGCAATCACGTTCCCGGTAGTGAGAATGTTGTTTTCCAGTACCCTTGGTTGAATTATCAAACCACCTACTGTTACAGCCTTGGGGCCGGCATTTCCTTTTGGTTCTTTGAGGGTTCCGTTACATCCGGTCAGGATAAATGGGATTGCCAAAGCAAGCGTGAGCCTTTTATAGTCCTTGAAATGAAGCATATGAAATAATATTGCAGGCATTTAAAATACTCCTCAAAGGTATCGAAAATAGCTGTTGCGAAATAAGAAAATTAATTTGTAAATTTGCAGCCCTCTATCCGGGGCATCAATTCCCGGAAACAGCAGAATGTTCTTATTAACTTTAATCATCATTGCCTCGGGATGTAGCGCAGTTGGCTAGCGCACCACGTTCGGGACGTGGGGGT
>JBAXFM010000207.1:0-9692 GCA_037139855.1 Bacteroidota bacterium | reverse complement strand
GACCACTACCGTGACGACAACCATGTTTACAAGACCATGCTTGGATATGCCAGCAGGACCATCTATTCAGGATCACTGACCGGAAATCATAATCTGAATGATTTTAATTCTTTGAAGTGGACGCTTGGGTATTCCTATGCCAACCAGAGTGAACCCGACAGCAGGCTGATCAACTATTATGCGCCAAAAAAGAATGACTCAACCTATTACCCATATCAGCTTGAATATTCTTCGCAAGCCAATGCAGATGCCAATGCCCGCCTGTTCTCAAATGTGAAGGAGAATATCTACAACGGGAACATCAATTACCAGCATACCTTTTCTTTTGGCAAGTTCCAACCTGAAATCAAGGCAGGGATTTTCGGGGAACGGAAAAATCGTGATTTTTATATTCGTCCGTTTGGGATCATCTGGGCAAAAACGGGGATTCAAAACCAGGAAATTCTCCACCAGCCAATTGACAGTGTTTATTCTGCAGTGAATTTCAACTACGAGAATGGAGTGATCTACAGCGAAGTTTATGATCCGGGATACCAGTATAAGATTGAAAATACGTTGCTTGCAGGATACCTCGCAATTAAGATCCCCATTGGGAAATTTCTGACCATCTACGGCGGATTGCGGGCAGAAAAAAACGACATGATCCTTTCCGGACCAGGCTCTGGCGCTGACCGTACGTTTGTCACCCAGGCCAGGAGAGACACCCTCAATTTCTTTCCCTCTGTGAATATTACCATCAACCTCAATGAAAAAAATCTGATCCGGCTGGCCTATGGTCAAACCATCAATCGTCCTGAATTCCGTGAAGTTGCTCCGTTCGCTTTTTATAACTTCAAAGAAAATGTTACCGTTTATGGCAATCCGAAAATCAAGTCCTGCTACATCAACAACTTTGACCTGCGGTACGAATGGTATCCCAGCCCGGGGGAAATGATCACGATCGGCGGGTTTTACAAACAGTTCGACAGCCCCATCGAAGCGACCTGGGTACCGGCATCGGGCGGAGAATGGGATCTTCATTATCTGAATGCCATCAAGGCAAACAGCATTGGTGCGGAAATTGATATCAGAATCGGATTTCAGCGCTGGGGAAAAAAACAAAATTTCCTGCGGACTTTCCGGAATTTTTCGCTTGTTCTCAATGCCGCTTATATAAGGTCAAGGGTTGAAACAGACCCCCAGTATCTCTTCGTCCTCGATCATAACCGGCCCATGTACGGGCAATCACCCTACATCGTCAATGCAGGGATCTACTACCAGACTGCAAAAAACGATCTCTCCGTCAGCCTTCTGTACAATGTGTTTGGTACCAGGATCGTAGGTATCGGAACTCCCGATATTCCAAACTCCTATGAAATGCCACGTAATATCATTGATTTTTCCATTTTAAAGAGATTCGGGAACAACGTATCGTTGAAATTCGGGATAAAAGATATCCTAAACCAGGAAGTCCTGATCCAGCAGACCATGAAATCAGCCAATCTGCCGGATGCCATTATCAAGGTTAAAGCATACACGCCGGGGAGATCAATCTCTTTGGGGGTGTCATATACTATCTAAATAAACACTATGAAACGAACAATACTATTTTTCTTTCTCCTGGCGATATTTTATTCATCCCAGGGACAAACACTGACAGTATCAGTACCAACAGTAACGGCAACTCCCGGGCAAGCCGTTTATATCCCGGTGAAACTTTCGGGCGCCAGCAGTTCGGGCGTTCCGATCAGCAGTGCTAATATTCAGATCACCTATGATACTGCCGTATTAAGATACGATACGCTCACCAACTTTTACACCGGAACTCCACAGAACCAGTGGTATTTTTCGGGGCATAACGGTCTGGTGTCGGCAAACTGGCTGGAGCCAAGTTTACTCACGCTTGCGATTCCCAACAACACCACGCTTTATGAAATCAAATTCACCTACAAGGGAGGCAATTCACCGTTAAACTTTTTCGTGTATGAATTTACCAATGCGGCCTACGACCTGATCCCCACCACTCCCGTGAATGGCGCAGTGAATGCGGTACCTCACCAGGTAACCTTTAAGGTTGACATGTCGAAGGAAAACATCTCTTCCGGCGGCGTTCATCTCGCCGGAAGTTTCAATAACTGGAATTACAGCCAGACCCCGATGACACTCACTCCAAACAGCATCTATACCGTTACGTTGAGCTTGCCTGAAAATGTTCCATACCAGTACCGGTTTGTGAATGGCTCAAGCATTACCGGATTAGAAACAGTACCGGCATCCTGCGGCGTATTGAATGGCAGTGGCCAGTATGACCGGCAAATAACTGTTCCGAATCATGATACCACTTTTACCCCGGTTTGTTTCAGCATGTGCAGCCATTGTCCGGCCAGCGTTACCGTGACTTTCAGGGTGGATATGCAGAATGAAACCGTCTCGACCGACGGTGTGCATGTGGCGGGAACATTCAACAACTGGAATTATGCACAAAACCTGATGACTTCCGGCGGAGGAACGATTTATGAAACCTCCGTCACCATGGACGAGGGTACCTATATGGAGTTCAAATATGTGAACGGACTCTCTGCCCTTCAGTCGGAAACTGTTCCGGGAGCCTGTTCGCTGAACGGCAACCGGTATTTTACTGTTCCTGCGCATGACACCGTCATGACCGCCTTTTGCTACGGAAGTTGCAGTGCATGCGGAATTGTTGAACATTACTCGCATGTTACATTCAGGGTGGATATGAAGACCAGGCCTGTTTCAGCCATGGGAGTTCATCTTGCAGGAACATTCCAGGGCTGGAATCCGGGATCTACGGTCATGGTAAATTCAGGCGACAGTATTTATACCTACACCGACAGTTTACTGGTCGGTTCTTCCGTTCAATACAAATTTGTGAACGGGAATGTTGCTTCCGGTTATGAAACGGTGCCATTTGCCTGCTCCTCAAACGGAGACAGAACCCTGCTGGTACCTGCAAATGACACCATCCTTAAAAAGGTTTGTTTTTCAGAATGTGATTCCTGTATAATCATTGGTTCAGGGGAACTTCTGAATCCCGACCTTTCATTGGCTCAGAACTATCCGAATCCATGTTCGGAAGTTACCCATATCGGGTATAGCATTCATGAGGATGGCTATCTGAAACTGGCTGTCTTTGGACCATTCGGTCAAGTGGTTTCAGTATTATTCAACGGACCCTGCAAACCAGGTTCATATATTCTGCCTTTTCAAACTAACAACTTGCCTGCCGGAATCTACTACTACCAGATGATCTTTACCGGTCAGAACGGAATCAGCATACAAAGTAAAAAGATGATTGTTCAATAGTTAAGTTAAGAATGTTATTAAACCTTAAAACCAAAATGATTATGAAAAGAACATTTATTACGCTTACACTGCTTATTTGCGCAGTTGTGACGGGTTTTTCGCAGATCACCGACCCGTTTTTTGAAAAGGTTACCTATGTGGGCGCCTTTGGAAAAACCGACTGGACCCAGGGATGGGCCAACTGGAATCCACAAACAACCGATTATCCTGCAACCACGATCACCGTGGGTGACGGAACAACATTGGCTTCAAGTGCAAGTACGAATCAGATTACGACGAACACCCATTGGTCAGCAAGTAACTCACCAGTGATCGGGAGTGCCTTGTTTACGAATTCAAACCTCTCAGATCCATTTTTTGAGCAGGTTAATTTCGTAGGCGCATTCGGAACCTATGACTGGACCCAGGGCTGGTCAAATTTTGATCCCCAGAATACGGTTTATCCTGCCACCAATGTAACAATCCCGGCAGGTCATATCACTACGAACACAACGTGGACTTCAGGAAATGTATACCTGCTTAACGGCTGGGTTTATGTTGATGCCGGTGTAACCCTCACCATACAGCCAGGTACCATTATCAGAGGCGACAAAACCAACAAAGGAGCACTGATCATTGAACGTGGCGGCAAATTGATGGCCGTGGGAACAGTTTCTCAGCCAATCGTATTTACCTCCAACCAGGCACCCGGTTCACGCGACCGCGGCGACTGGGGTGGTTTGATCCTCTGCGGATATTCTACCATCAACCAGCCTGGCGGTACGGCCGTTATTGAAGGCGGCGTTGGTTCAATTTATGGAGGTGGTTCCACCCCCAACAATGCTGATAATTCAGGTGTTCTGAAATATGTTCGTTGCGAATTCCCGGGTGTTCCATTTGCCCCGGACAATGAGATCAACGGAATTACCTTCGGTGGTGTCGGCAACGGGACGACCGTTGATTATTGCCAGGTTTCTTATAGTGGTGATGATTCTTACGAATGGTTTGGGGGAACAGTCAATTGCAAACATCTTATTGCCTTACGCGGTATTGATGACGAATTTGATACTGACAATGGTTTCAGCGGGAAACTCCAGTTCCTGGTTTCACTCAGGGACCCACAAATTGCTGATATTTCAGGGTCAAACGGTTTCGAGTCTGACAATGACGCAACCGGCAGCAGCAACCTGCCACTTACCCACCCGATATTCTGCAACGTGAGTATTTTTGGACCACTGGTTACCCCTTCAACCCCCTTCAATATCAATTTCAAACGTGCGATGCACATCCGGAGAAATTCAACCCTTTGCGTTTATAATTCGGTTTTTGCAGGTTTCCCGGTTGGTCTTTATATCGACGGCAACAACACCATGGCAAATGCCAACAGCAATGTTCTCCAGATAGAGAATTGCATCATGTCGGGCATGACCACGAATTTTGCGGTTCCTTCAGGTCAGACCTGGTCGGCCACAGACGAGCAGAACTGGTACAATACCCCAAGCCGTCACAACAGTACACTTGCCAACAATACCGACCTCGGACTTGTTGATCCCTTCAACCTTACGAACCCCAACTTTACGCCTGCCAAGTCGGTTTATAAACTCAATGGCTGGCTTTTTGTTAGAAACGGCGCCACTTTGACCATCGATCCGGGTACCATTATTCGCGGAGATAAAGCAAACAAGAGCGCACTGATCATCGAGCAGGGTGCAAAACTGATTGCAAATGGAACAATGACAGAACCAATTGTATTTACCTCCAATGAAGCAGCCCTTTCCCGTGCACGCGGCGATTGGGGAGGTGTGATCCTTTGCGGACTTGCTACCGTTAACATCGCCGGTGGTACCGGAACGATTGAAGGCGGAGTTGGCTCAATTTATGGTGGCACCAATGATGCCGACATTTCCGGTTCACTGAAATATGTTCGCATTGAATTCCCGGGTTATGCCTTTGCTCCGAACAATGAGATCAATGGTTTGACCCATGGTGGTGTAGGATCAGGGACTGTTGAAGACTATATTCAGGTTTCCTATTCAGCAGATGATTCTTACGAATGGTTTGGCGGTACCAACAACGGAAAACATCTCATTGCCTTCAGAGGCCAGGATGATGAATTTGACACAGACAATGGTTTCTCAGGGAAATATCAATTCTGCGTTGGGATGCGTGAGAATTTTGCCGACGTTTCCGGTTCAAACGGATTTGAGTCTGATAACGATGCCACAGGATCAACCAATACCCCGAATACCCAGTGTACTTTCAGCAACTTTACCATTGTTGGGCCGATGGTCACCCTTTCAACGAGTGTTGATGTCAATTTCAAACGCGCGATGCATCTGCGCCGCAATACCCAGATCAAGGTTCACAACTGCGTTTTTATGGGCTGGCCAACCGGTCTTTACATCGACGGCAACAATACCCAGGCAAATGCTGTTGCAAACCTGCTACAGGTTGAAAATACATTCATGTCGGGTATGACCACCAATTTTGATGTTCCGGCATCACAGACCTGGAATGCTGCAACCGAACAAGCCTGGTACATGGATGCAACCCGCCACAACAATACTTTCGTGAACAATACGGATATCCAGCTCATCGATCCATTCAACCTCGCCGGACCGAACTTCCTTCCATTGGCCACTTCACCGGTATGGGGCGCTTCACGCTGGTCAAGAAACATATCCGGGCTTATAACCTATGATAACGCAGCCAGTTCCCCGATGAACGGAACCACAGTGAACCTTAAAACCCAGGGTGGCGCTGTTGTTGAAACAGCCACGGCCAATGCAAGCGGCAATTTTTCAATTTTTGCCGTTGACGGTGTTTATGTTCTGGATGCTTCCAGTGCAAAAACATGGGGTGGTTTAAATCTTCAGGATGTTATCAACACCCGTAAAAGGATTTCAAACCTGTTAACCTTTACAGCGCTTCAGAATAAAACCGCCGATGTTAACCAGAGCAATTCTGTCAACTTACAGGATCCGATCGTGATGCGGCAGAAAGTTGCCGGTATTACACCACTTACTACCTGGAAAATTGCAAACTATGTTTTTGAAACACCGACTGTGACAGTGAACGGAGCAAACGTGGTTCAGAACATCAAGTCACTGGCCGGCGGAGACGTTAACAACAGTTTTACTCCACCTGCAAAATAATTTGATTCAATCCTTTTTCACCGCCAGGACGCAGAGGCGCAACCGGTTAAACCCAGATCATTATTCTCTGCACCAAAGCGTTTTGGCGGTGATTTTTAATATTCATGTCAGCTCTTTAAATTCAATGGTTATCAATATGAAAAAAATACTCATCACCATCCTGGCAATTTTCACATTTATTGCCGGTAATGCGCAGATCACAGTTAAAGTAGGAAGTGCCCTGTTGCAAAACCCGGGAACCGATCTTCATCTTCCTGTTTCAGTAACAGGACTGAACGGCCCTACAGGAGGGATTGGCGTTGCCGGAATCGAACTGCATATCAATTATGCCAACAACGCACTAGTGTATGATACGACATTGAATTTCAGCTCCCTGACACCCACCACTCAATGGTATTTTGGAGCCAATGGCACTGAATACAGCACCAACTGGCTTGAACCATCCGGCGGCAAGAAAAATATTCCTGACAACACGGTCCTGTTCGAAATAGTATTCCATTATCTTGGAGGTTCGACTGAACTTACTTTCGATTCCACGCGATGTTTGCTGATTGACTCGGCCTACAACATTATTCCGGGAGTCCATTATATCAATGCACAGGTTACTCCGTCTCAAGGTTCCGGTGAATCGCGATGGAATGGAACCGGACCATGGAATACTGCTGCGAATTGGAGCAATGGCATCCCCGGCGACAGTACGAATGCGGTCATTGAAACAGGGGTTGTGTCGGCACAATCAAATGCCGTATGCAAATCCATCACGATCAACATGGGCAGTACCGCGAATGTTTCTGCTAACTTCTCCCTGACTGCAAACCGGAATTATATCAACAATGGAAGCTTCAACCTTCAGTCTGATGCCACCGGTACAGGTTCGCTCCTGGTCAGAGGTTCGGTGTCGGGATCGGGTATCAACAATTTTAAGCGTTATCTGAATCTGAGTTCTGACCGTTCTGCCTTTGTTTCTTCTCCGGTTTCAGTGGCCACAGCAGCCGTGTTCGGGATGAATATTCCTGAAAAATATGTTGAAAGCTCAGCTTCCTGGGTTGCCATGGCCGCTTCGGATATCCTGGAAACAGGTGTTGGTTGCCGTGTAAACGGGACGACTGCTCAAACGGTTACATTCCAGGGATCTTTCTTTACAGGGGATATTACCCGGAGCAACCTTTCATACAGTGGAAATGGCCAGCCGGAATCCCGTGGTTTGAATCTCCTTGGAAATCCTTATCCCTCAGCCATTCAATGGGAGCAAGGAAACTGGGCCAGAACCGGTCTCGATTATGCGGTATATGTTTGGAGTGGGTATAAGTATGTGAGCTGGAATGGTTTAACGGGTGCATTGAAAGACGGAATCATTCCGGCCATGCAAGGTTTCTTTGTAAAAAGCAATTCAGCCGGCGCTTCGCTTACCATCCCGTCAGGATCGCGTTTACATAACACCTTGCCATTTTATAAAACTTCGGAAGCAGTTTCCAGCCTGATTTCGATGAAACTCGAAAACACGGCCGACACCAATCATTTTGATGAAACATTTGTACACATCATGAGTGGATCAACATCAGGTTTTGACAGCGGGCATGATGCCTTTAAGTTGTTAGCAAACAATGACTATCCACAGATCTATACAAAAGCATCTGATCAGAATATACTTTCGATAAACACACAACCTGAATTTGTTTCAGTGCCGGTTGAATTTAAGGCAACAACCGCAGGATCCTACAGAATCATCTTCGGCAATATTGAATCATTCAGTGCAGGTCAACCACTTTTCTTTGAGGATAAAACCACCAATACCGTGATCAACATCCGGAATACAAATGCACTTACCTTTACTACAGACGGATCTACCCAAACTGGCAGATTTGCACTCCATTTCCAGGAAGTGGGAATGGAAGAGCATGCAGGGACTATTTTCTCAGTGTGGAATACCGGCAATATGATTCAAATTACCCCAAAAACCGGGATCCGGCATATAGAACTATTGGAAATTTTCAGTCTGACAGGTCAGCTTGTTCTATCATCAGGTAACGTGGAACTTCCCGCAATAATACAACACAATCATCTAGCTAATGGATTATATATCCTGAGAATAAAAACCAACGAAGGAGTCTATACGCAGAAATTATTGGTGAAGTAGACCCAAATATTGTTTTTAGGAAAGAAGAGATTTCGTTACAATGCCTTGCAGGCAGATGTAAAGCCTTTTAAGTATTTATTATCCTTAATAAACACGAAAATATAACAATATGAAAAAATTACAAATTTTATTTGTTTTTCTGTTGTTGTCGGTAATCGGATTCGGCCAGTTAACTGTAACTGTACCTGTCATAACGGCAACCCCGGGGCAAACGGTGAATGTCCCGGTGAAAGTATATGGCGCCGGCAGCACCGGAATCCCCGTCAGTAGTATCAATATTAAGATCCCCTATGATGCTGCCAAATTAACTTTCGTCAACCTGGTGAACTTCTACAGCGGTACTCCTGAAAATCAATGGTATTTTTCACCCGGAAATTTTGATCTGGTTGCAGCAAACTGGCTTGAGCCATCGCTGAATACGCTTTCGATCCCGGATGGAACGACATTATATGAAATCCAGTTCGTTTACCTTAGCGGAAGTTGTCCCCTTAATTTCCAGGTCAATGAATTTACAGATGTGAATTATGATCTTACCAACACAACCGGTTTGAACGGTGGTGTGAACCTGCCTGCGAATACACCTGTTTTATTAGGGGCCTCTTCCGTTTGCCAGGGTTCTTCCGGAAATGTGTATACAACCGAACCAGGTATGTCAAATTATATTTGGAATGTTACCGGCGCAACCATTACAGCTGGCGGGACCAGCACTGACAATACAGCCACGGTTACCTGGAATACCATCGGTTCTCAGATCATCAGCGTTTCCTACGCCGGTTCCTCGACAACGATTCTCCCGGTAAATGTCCTCAGCTCACCACTCCCGGTATCGGTTACGATAGCCGCCTCTGCAAATCCGGTTTGTCTGAATACCGCTGTAACCTTCACCGCAACCCCGGTAAATGGCGGTCTCAACCCTGTATACCAGTGGAAAAAGAATAGCGCCAATGTTGGCACAAACAACCCCGTTTTCACCTATGCCCCTGCCAACAATGATGTCATCTCTTGTGTTATGACCTCCAGCGAGGGATGCGTTTCCGGAAACCCGGCAACATCCAACACGGTTACCATGACCGTAAACCCGATCACATCATCAGTTACGATCAGCGCATCAGCCA
>JBAXFM010000206.1:0-9699 GCA_037139855.1 Bacteroidota bacterium | reverse complement strand
CACCCCCAGCCCCTCCCTGCGCGCAGGGAGGGGCTGGGGGTGGGTAGATTGACTGCGAACCTTTCATCATAGACTTTTCGGAGTGGGCTCAACATGTATCATACTATAAAGGTAATCGGTACAATGGAACTGAATGGAAACCGGTCTGTTTTGATGAGTTCCGCCCCAAGTTGGCGATCGGCTTTTAAATAAGGCGCTGATGCAGGCACGGGATGGTCAAGATAGATGTAACGCAACACCACCCGGCTGCCCGGTTGGGTTTTCTCCTGGATTTGGTTGAACAACCCGGCCATCGCCTCTTTCGACATCCAGTCGCCGATGTTGGATAACAGGATTTTATTGAATTGCCCGGGCTGTGCCTGTGATAGAAAATCTTCCATGGTGGATGAAATAAAAGATATCCGGTGATGATTTTGCAGGAATCTGTCCCGGTTTTCGGGTTTCAGGTACTCGGGCACAGCCCCGGGAAACAGCGATTGCCGGAAAAAAACATATTGCAGCAAAAAGTTGTCCCGGGCCGGGGTACTGCAACAGAAACTCCGGAAACGGTTGAAAAAGAAATCTCCGATATTGCCTTCCTGGTGATGCTGCAATCCGGTGGAATCAATTCCCCTGTTTTTATAAATCCGGGGATGAAAGACAGTTTTAAAGACAGTTTTCAAAAGGATCCGGGCAAAATACCGGTCAAATACATCCTCCTGCTCAGCCGTGGATTGACATGCAAACAACCGGTAAAAGTTCTTCTTCCCGATTACCATCCTGGCCGGCAGAGAGGCTTTGCCGATAAACTGTTCAAACTTCCCGGCGTGAATCACCCCATATAAAACAGTCAGCATGTTTTTTTGCCAGAAATCCTGATCTGCGGGATTTAAACCGGATTGGATCAGGTGTTTAAACATCATTTCCCGACGAACCGCCGGTATTCCGGTATACCCCAGAAATCCTGCCGCATCGGGAGGTTCGAGACACAGAGCCGCCTGATGTTTGATCCGGCACAAACGAAGCTGATTCAGGGAAACATCCACGGCTACCACCGAAACGTTTTTCAACGCGGCCAGGCTGAGCGGGACCTCCCCTGCCCCGGCGATACACAACAACGAATCGCCACCCATGAGATTCAGTCCTTTGATCTCCGTAACCGGGTCTTCCTGCGACAAACCGAAATTATACAATGAAGCCATAGCCATGGTTAAACAGTGACTTTATAACTTTTAATTCTCCCAAGGTGATTGAACAATCCTTGTTTTTCGGCCATTTCCGAAATTCTCCGCAACGATTCGGGCAGGAGATGTCCTTTCAGTGGAAAAGGACACGGTTCCAGTCCCCCGATCATCGCTTCAGCAGCACAGCAGAAAACGGTTCCGGCCGGGGATAAGGAGCTGATCACTGCCTTCGGATCATCCGGCATGCAAACATAAGCGGCGAAAGGCATGCTGATCACATTGGGCATGGAGGCGGTCTCTTTGGCCAGCGCCGATGGAACCGACAGGTCGGAAATGATGACCGGCTTTTCGTTTGAAATGTGATGCGGATAGATCAGCGGGTCGTTCGTGTTGGCACAAATGACAATGATGTCGGCTGTTTTCAGCCGCGACAAATCGGTACTGGTTTCGATCACAATCCCCGGCGATTTCCTGCTCTCAAGCGATGTGCCAACCGCCTCCAGCCGTTTCACCGACCGGGCAACCAGGAGCAGACTGCTGCAAATATCCTCGTGGGCGCTGATCATCTCCTCGATCACCTGTCCGATGTTGCCGGTAGCGCCCACGATGGCAATCCGGGCCGGCTTTACGAATTCAGGACTGGCGAACAGGTATTTCCGCAGGTTCGTCAACCCCGATGCCGCGGTAAGGGTATTTCCCGTGATGATGCGGCAACCGGCCGGTTCTGCCAGCGACATGCCGTTGCAGGTGAGGATTGAGGTGTATCCGCCAAGGCTGATGATCTCCGCCCCGTCACTGGCCGCAAGGTTTACGGTTTCCTGGATCTTTGAAATAACCCTCCGGGTCTTTCCGCTTTTGTGGAGGTATTCAAGTTCGGCCGAATCGACCGGCAATACATAAAAGGAGAAATGGATCCTGCCGTTAAACAGGTTGTTCGCGATCAGCCGGAATGGTTTCATCTCCATCAGCAGTTGCATGCGGTTGAAAAGAATCCGCAAGCCGGTATCCGATGCCCGGCAAAGATCGGGTTCAAGCATCCGCAATTCATTCACCGGATCGACAAAATGGGCCATGAAGGCTACCTTCTTTGCACCTTTGGCCGGGGCTTCCAGGATCGTTTGATAATGCCCGATTTCAGGCAAGGCGCCTTTGTGATCATCAAACGGATCGTCATCCATCATAAAGGATAAAAGATCATACAGTTTTTTCTCATGAAGAATGCGGCAGAGATCTTCAAGCGCGTGACAAAATTGATCTGCTTCCATCTCGGTGATAAAGGCTGATGGTTCGATGCGCAGCGTATCAGGCGCCGAAAGGGTTGGAAAAACCCTGATCCGGTGTTTATGAAAAAACCACGCTGAAAAGAGATATCCGGCTTTTTCGGTGTTGAACAAGGCCCGCAGCATCACGTTTTTGGAACCACATGCCTGGTTGAAATAAACACCCAGCATTACACCTTCGCCTTTCACACCGGCGATGACCGAAGGATATTGATCGCGAATCCGCGTGATTCCTTCCATCAGGTATTTTCCTGCATGTAAAGCCCGTTCGGGGACCTTTTCTTCTTCGATAATCTCCAGGGTTTTCATCGCAGACAGTGCGGCCAGTTCGCCGTTCGCAAAGGTGCTCACATAATGCTCGCTGAAATCGAACCGGAACCGCCGGCTGTCGATCAGCACCGCCGACATTTTTTCAACACCGCCGCCGAGCGCCTTGCCAAGCAGGTAATAGTCGGCCGTGGTACACGCCGGAAATTGTCCTGTACGTCCAAGCCCACACTGGATCTCATCAGCAATCAGCGGAAAATCATGCCCTGCAAGGTGTTCCAGTACTGCGGGGCTTACCTTTCTTACCCCGCCTTCGCCGATAACCGGTTCTGCAATGGCTGCAATAACGGTACATACCCTGAATGTTTCAACCTCCGCATGGCCATTGGTCTGGAAAACTTTCTCTAATTGAACATATGAATTTTCGATAATGTCGTTAATCCGTTTTTGCCAGTCATCTCCGCGATCATTCACAAACATGGCCTCAATTTTCGGGAGATTGGAAAAACCAATCCGTTTTTTGGGGTTGCCCAGTCCGCTCCGGGCGCCAGTCGTCTGCCCGTGAAACGCATCGGCGAACGCAATAAGGCGCACTCTGGCCTGCCTGATGATCTCATCATTCTTTTGCCAGATCCCGGCCACGTCGAGGTAGGTGAGACTCCCAAACTTCTGCAACTGTAAATCCCGCATTTTCGCGATCCGGTGTTTCCATTCAAACAGCGCATGATGCAGGGCTATTTCCACCGCTTCAGACCCACTGTTTCCGAACAGAACCTTGAAACTTTTCCCGGTTTTCTGCCCTGCCATGAGGCTGAGTTTTTCAGCTAACAAACCGGTGTGGCATGGAATGCTCAACTGGTTGTTCAGCGGGATGCTGCCGGCAGATAAAAAGGAGATGACCGCTTCATTGATCCGGCCATTGGAATGTCCAACCAGGTTGGCGCCATAACCGCCGGCCAAATCGAGAATTTCGGTCTCCTTTCCACGGATAAACGTGAACAATGAATCCTTTATTCCGCGGTGAAAAACCTGGTTCATTTTTAACGCAGAAAGCATCATGCCGATCTGCGGACTGATGTACCTCGAATATTTATCGGTCGACAGATAATGACTTTCGGTAATCTCAATGCCGGCAGTATCTTTCCGGCAATCCTGTAGCCGCTCAATCACCTCTTCATAAGTCAGATATATCTCTTTGGAGGAGATGGTTCCCTTTCGTGTACAGGGTGGCGGCTGATTCACCAGGGCAATCCGGCAGATATGCCGGTGATAGAATTCAAAGGGTTCGATCCGGTCTTTCAGCCGGTCGTTGAGGCCTTCAATCACACTGGCATATTTTTTCAGCACAGCAGGTTGGGTCATGATCCCTTCCGGCTGACCCGGTTCATCCACAAACAGCAGCGCAGATAACCCCGGAAAGTTCACCATGGGAAAAAACTCAGCATGGTGGATCTGATCAAATAAACCCTGATAATACTCCTTCAGTGCCCTGACGGGGATTTTCACTCCGAAACTGTCTTTGAAATAATCCTTGCTGGCACGCCCGACAAACAGCAGGCTTTGATCGTCCGTGAGGGTAACCAGGTCGCCGGTATCGAAATATTCCCCTGTTTCATCCTCCCCGATGCAGTATTTGTGACCAAAAACCGAATGCAGATACATCTGATAGCAGTCTTTCCCGGTATCCGAACTGATTAAACCCACGGAAACGCCTGGCAATGGATTGCCAAGGGGCAACAGTCCATGGTTGAAGACACTGGCTTTGCTCAAAAGGGTCGAAAATACCTGTTGCGTTTCGGTGGTGCCGAAGGCATTGTGCAGTTGCAGCCCGATGGCATTGAAAACTTCCTTCGCCGTTGCCGGGTTGTATCCGGCCCCGCTGGAAATCAGCGTTGTTAAATGCGGCGAGAGGGATGATTTAAGTTCAGGATAGAGTCGGTAAAGCTCCAGAAACAAGTTGTACACGGCGGGTCCGCCGGTAATGTGTGCCGGTTTCATTTTCAGCAAAAGATACCGAACCGTTTCTGGTTTGCGGGTAAACCATTCGGTGATGATCAGGCACACCGGCATGCCGGTAAACAGGGCATTGACAAAAGCCCTGATGCCCATGGTGTGGGTGAACATGGGGGTGAACCCTGTTCCGCCGAGCGATTTCCGGTCAAAAAACCCTGCCTGCTGCCAGGCCTGGCAGTTGTACCAATAGGCTTCATGGGTATAAACCACCAGTTTCGACCGGCCGGTCGTTCCGGAGGTGGTGATAATCAGCGCTTCATCCGATGGCTGTACTTGCTGCAATGCAGTGGAGACTTCATTGTCATTTGATTGATCGGAAAATTGGTCACGGTTGAGTTTCTCTATAAATCCAAAATCGGAAAGAATATCCAGCAGCGGGATCCTCCCCGATCCGGCAATCTTGCGGATGGCTTTCACCGAGTCCTTTTCTTTATCGTGTCCCTCGAGGCTCATCACCTCCCCTTCGGGCAGGAGGATGTGTTTAACGGCGGCCACCTCCAGCCAATGGCTGAATTCAGCTGTTTCAGAAAACATGGGCATGAAAACCCTGCAACCCCTGGTGGTCAGCGCCAGGAACAACAACGCCGTGTACATCTCATTGCATCCGGGGAAATTCAGCAACACCACGGTTTCCCCGCGGCAAATGCCATGCCGGGTAAAATCCGACAGCAAACCGGAAACAATAAACCGGAGTTTCCGCAAATTCACTTTGGTGTAATTCGTTTCAACATGGCTCAGGATGATGAGGTCATCCTGCAACCTTCCGGGCAGATCATCATAGAGCATGTGCCCGATAGTTTTTGGTTTTTCCGGGGAACCCTTCAATGGGTTTTCCAGGGTAATATCAAATGTTTTCATGGCAACCTTGGATCAGAAACAAATACCATCTTTTTATTCATGAATTCTGTATAATTGTCAAAAGAGAACTTGCTGAACCTACCCGGAACCAGGAAGGTTTGAAGTTGTATTTTGTCTGGTGGGTTCGGATAGTTTCTTACATGGGTGTAATAGCCCTTCGTATGCAAAAACACCGATTTTTTCATCCCGGGAATCGCAGGACTGTCCTGATAAACGATGAACCCTTCTTCCCCGATTTTTTCCTGGATATAGTATTTTTTGTCGTTCATCGACAGCAGTTGGGTGACATCCTTTCCCGTTTCGGTGATGGCGGAAGCCGGTTGAATACGATCAACCTGGCAAATCCTGTCCTTTGAAAAATCAATGGCTGCATAGTCGAGATCCCAGAATCTAAAACCTGATTCCAGTTTGATCCGCACCATCCGGTTGCCATCCGTTGTGCCTGTGATCAGCGCCCCGGATAAACCCACCGGCATCACCATTTCCCGGGCGCCCAGCGGACCGATCAGGTCAAAATTGTCGACAAATTGCCAGCCGGCGCTGGTTTCAAGATAGACCATCAGCGGATACCGTTGATCTTTTTGCCATTGCAACGTTTTTTCAGGCGAACGTTTTCCCTGCCAGTTGACGAATTCTTCGTACCGGCTGCCGAATAACCGGGTGAGTTCCCCAAAAGTATAATCACCCCACATCGAATTTCCTGCAGAGACGACCAGCTTGCCGGTATCTGCACCAGCGGGGATGAAAAACGAAAGATAAAGTGTATTGAAGGCGCAGCTATCTCCGGTAACGGCGGGCGATTCATCAAACTGAAAACTGTTCCGGTCTTTCATGCTGATGAGTGGGAGAATATTCGCTTTCCCGGAGGATACAGCTTCAGCCGGGAGTTCCGGCTTTACAATCGTATGGATCACACCTTTCCGGTCGGGCAATACCTTTACCTGCCCAGGGTGGCTCACAATCCACAATTCGGCCTGGTTGATATACTGAATTTCGGGCAGCCCGTTGGTTATTTTCAGTTCATACCGGTTTTGAACCGGCTCAAAACCGGGCAAGGGCAGCCAGTCATGTCGTTCGAGCGATGAATAGATGGCGCCTCCGAAAATCTCTCCGCTGAAGGTATAGCTGGTGTCGCTTTTAACATATACCAGCGGACAGGATGATTTCGTCAGGGCAACAATTGCGGCAGTCGTTGCTGCTGCCACGATCGCTACGCCCATCGTACCCAGGACTGTCGGAACAACCCAGGATACGGTGGTACGACCTTTGTCTTTCACATAGATCTCCGCTTTATGAACCGCCGAAAAATCAATTTTGACTTCGTCGCCAGTGGTGAATTTTGGAACTATGGTATCGTTCAGGTACAGGTGTACCTGGTTAAGTACCACGATGCGATCATCCTTTCTGTAACGGTTTCCTCTTTTTAGTGACGTGGTTTTATACTGATGACAATTACCTGGCAGCACAGACAGGGTTCCCGACAGCATGTTGTCTGTAACAGCATATCCGGATAACTGCCAGGCCGATTTATTCTGGTGCAAAACCAGTAATTTATTCAGCGAGTCACATGTTTTAATGTTCTGCGGGGAAACCTTTTCAACGGTTTGAACTCTGTAATAATACCTGCATCCCTGAAATGAAACCAGGAAGAGCAGGATCAGAGAACCTGCTGTCACTTTCTCCATGCTGATTAAAAAATTTGTTTTCATTGGTCTATCGTTTTAAAAATTTGAAGCGGCATAACGGTGGCAACCTGTCGTGACCAATTCTTCAATGGCCTCATCAAGGTTCCCGTATAAGGCATTTCCCATTTTGATGCGGCAAAAAGGACATGCATGCAGATCACCATCGGTATCCACGTATAAACTTCTGTTTCCCGAACCAAAGCACCCGGTTTTGCGCTGATAATAGCCGTGATAACAAACGATCGGATATTTCTGGTATTTCCGTCCGTAATTCATTTTCAAATAGAACTCCTCCAGGATTTTTTCATGCCCGGCATCCAGCAGAACATCTTTTCCCTCGTAATGGCCAACGGCCCTTGGCTCCAGGATTTGAATAAAGGACACGCCCATCTGCTTTGCCAGATCGGCATAGGCCATCAGATTAGATTCAGTGACAAAGGTTTTTGATACGCAGATGGAAAGAGCCGTGACAAGCCCGGCTTCAATCGCATTTTTAACCCCCGCCTGCACCCAGTCAAACGACTTATTGGATCCCCGGAAAAGGTTGTGAACACCGGGATTAAAATGATCCATGCTGACGACCACGCCGGTAAGTCCGGCACTTTTGAGTTTTTGGGCATTTTCAGGTGTTAAATTATACCCGGAGGTAAATACCCAGAATTCCGATCCTGGTTTTGACGACTTTAAAATTTCAAGCAGGTAATCAACTTTCATCATCGGTTCTCCGCCGGTTAGTTGAATAATGCCGGTCCCTTTTTCCTGGAATTTCGCCACGATGGTTTTTAGGTCGGATACCGACAGTGTTTCCCGGCCATTCAGGGCTTCCCATTCAAAACAATGTTCACACCTTAACGGGCACCATTTGGTGATGGCAATTAAGATATTGGTAAAACGGGTGGTTTTTTCACCGGTACCCAGCGTTCTGATGGTTTCTCCGCTGAAAAAATTGGTGATGGCATCCGACTTATACCCAGGGATATATAAGTCCCAGTAAGACTTACCATCAACAACCGCGATTTTCTTTATTTTATCTCCGGCGTATTTTTTCCTGTGTTGTGCAAGGTTTTCAAGGGTTTTCATGCACAGTAACACGTTTTTGCAATGGCCGTAAACGATCTTGGCCATGTGCCAGCCAACCCGGAGCCGGATCAGCTTTTTCCGAAGCCCGGTAATGATTTGCTGTGGATGAGTGGTGTATTCGTTTTTCATGTTTATTTGTTTTTCTGAGTACTTTATTCCCCCTTCTCCCCGGGGAGAAGGGGTCAGGGGGTTGAGGCATTCTCAGGGGGATGAGGCATTAAAAACTATACCCAAAACTCATCCCAATCCATGGTATAAATGAATCTGTTGCTTGCACTTGCTTATATACCATTCTGTTTTCAATTATATTTGTAAGTTCAATCAGTGGCGTAAAGCCAAACCGGAATAAGAATCCCTTCTTCTTTTGCACCCTGATCCCGGCAAATCCGGTGAGGATGGGATCGATAAAACTGCCGGCCGGATGGTAGATGGTATCCGAATCTGTACCGGACTCGTTGTAATACCCTTTCCAGAAAGTATAGGTATCCGCAACGCCTATACCCATTTCAAGACAAAACACATCGGAAATCTGATAAATGCCATTGACCAGCCCAATCAGCGAAACCGTATTGATGGTTGGGGGAATGTAACCCGCGCCGATTCTCGCCGATAGATAAAAATCGCGGGAATGAAATAAAATCCGTTCATAATTAAGGGAACCTAACGACAGGTGTCCGCCAATATCAAGGTAAATGCTGGTGCCCGGAATTTCCCTGTGAACTTGAATTGGTTTTACCTCACCGATGGGCCATGATAAATCAACAGTGTCGGGTTGCTGTCCTGAACAGTACATCACGAGGAAGAATAAAAGTACCGATAACAAAACCTTTTTCATTCAGAAAGGATTTTTTTTCCCATCATTCGTCCCTTGTCATTTGTCATTCGTCATTTCTTTTTTCACCTCAAAATTACCTCCGGTTTGAGGAAAAACAAAACTGATTTTCACAAGACAGACTGTGCGATTTGCAAAAAATCCCACAAACAGGCGTTTTAGTCTGCCGATTTGCAAAAAATCCAAATTCCCTGGTCAAATCCGCCATCATTTGCAAAAAATCATACATTTTCTTCCTGTAAAAGAAGCATGAGCCAATAAAAACAGTACATTTGAGAAAAGAGTTTCAAAAAATAATCTATTTCGCCCTTTCAGGGCTTAAAGGATTTTCGGCTTTCACAGGCACAGGGCTTCACCCTGTGTTAACTAATACCGCCCTTTCAGGGCTAAGAAGAAAGAATCATGTATAAATGTCGGAAAAAGAAAACAGCCCTGAAAGGGCGCAATACGTTAACGATGGGTGCAGCCCATCGGAATGAATGGGATCATGAACAATATCGCCAGCCCTGAAAGGGCGCAAT
>JBAXFM010000205.1:0-9716 GCA_037139855.1 Bacteroidota bacterium | reverse complement strand
CATACCTGATTTTCCTGGAGATTGAATTTAAATTTTCACATGACCTGGTTTACCTTATTGAACTTATCGGGGTTAAGGATAATTCATTGGCAGATTTTTTCAACAGGATTCTGATCTGCCAAAACGCTGAAGAAAACCTGCGACATGCAGCCCCGGCAACTTATTGGTTTGCTTTTCTTTCTTACATCATGGATATTCCCAATGAGTGGAGTCTCCCAGGGCGAATTCAACAACTGGTATTTCGGCATATATAATACCATAACTTTTAATTACGGCGCACCACAGGTAAAATACAGCGGGCCCGGGGTAAATACGACAACCGGATTTTTTAATCCATCAGAAGTGGGAACCGGTTTGAAAACGATCAGTTATACCTATACCAACGTTTATACCTGCAGTGCCATCAAATCAATGACCATCCTGGTTCAGCCAGCCCCCGCCTTTATTTGCGGAAACAATCTCACCGACATCCGGGATAACAAGGTTTACGCTACTGTGCTGATTGGCTTGCAATGCTGGACGAAGGAGAATTTAGATTTCGGATTTGGGATTTCGGATTTGGTGCCGCAAACAGACAACTGCGTAGCAGAAAAATTCATTCGTTATTCGTTATTCAATATTCAATATTCGACATTCTACCAATGGGACGAATTGATGCGCTACGACCCCACCCCCAGCTCCCAGGGCCTCTGTCCTCCCGGCTGGCATGTCCCCACTTCCGCCGAATGGGATGTGTTGGTCATGTTTTACAACGGCTCCGGACAAGCCGGTGGCCCGATGAAAGATACCTTGCTGGTCAATGGTTTTCAATCGCATCAGCAGGGATTTCTCTACCTTAACAACACCTGGGCTTTTACGACCGGGAATACATCGGGAACGATGTTCTGGACTTTAACCACATCCGGCGCTGCGCGGGCAGTGGCAAGGGGATTGAAGGAGTACAACCCGAGTGTCAAGGTACAAGGCGGCAAAGGGGAATGCGTTTGCGACGAGATGTTTGAAGGATTAGATCAAATTGCAAAGAAACTTTTATATTTGCTCCATGATGAAAAAAGCTACCCTGACCATCCTGTTGATCCTGTTTTTCCAGGCATCCTTTTGCCAGAAAAATTATCTGCCCGGATATATCATCCCGTTAAAAGGCGACACCATCCATGGATTTGTTGATTATCGTAACTGGGAGAAAAATCCTGATAAAATTGCTTTCAAAGAGAAGTCCGGGGATCAACCATCGGCATATACGCCATTGGATATTAAAGAATTCGGGGTGCTTGATGAGATTTATAAAGGCGCCGTTGTTGAAACCGAGAACAGTCCGTTTGAAATCAAGGATTTACGGTACGACAGGGAATTGGATATCAAAACCGACACCATCTTCCTGCAAACCCTGGTAAAGGGGGAGAAAAGCTTGTATTATTACAGGAATAAAGCCGGGAAAGATCAATTCTACATAAAGCAGGATTCTTCATTCAACTTGCTGGTTTATAAAAAATATCTGAAAGACCAGGATGGGAGGACGACCGTTTTGGAAAACAAAAGATTTATTGGCCAGTTAACGATTTATTTCAAGGATTGTTCCACAATTCAGTCGAAATTAAACGATGCTGAATACCAGCGAAACAGCCTGGAAAACCTATTCCTTTCTTATTATAAATGCACCAGTTCAGCCATTGATTTTCAGAAAAAAACAGAAAAAACAAAAACCGAGTTTGGCGTACTCGCCGGCATGTCGTTGACCTCATTGAAGTTTAAAAGCGTCGACTACATTTACCTGGTGAATGCCGGTTATCCGTTATCGGCAAACTTTGCCGCCGGTCTGTTTTTCAATGTGATCCTTCCGCGGAATCAGGGAAAATGGTCCGTTAACAATGAGTTGATTTTTACCTCCTACAAGGTGAGCGGTCGTTATGAAGTTTACGAGAACGAGAATAAATACACCATCACCTCTACCACGTTGGGATATTCATACCTGAAGCTGAACACCATGATCCGTTTCACATATCCCGTCAAAAAATTCTTTTTATTTGTCAATGCAGGAATGTCAAATGGATATGCTGTCATTGAAAAAAACTATGCCAAAGTGGAATCAAAACTCTTTACGCAGGTAAGGGTTGAAGAAGGTAAAGCGCTCAATTATACCCGCCGATATGAGTTGGGATTCCTCCTGGGGGTTGGAGTTTTGGTTAAAAAGTTTTCTTTTGATGTCAGATATGAACGAGGAAACGGGATGTCAGATTTTGTGTATTTAAGTTCACCTGTCAACAGAATATATTTCCTGCTGGGCTATCGGTTCTGACTTGACTGCTGATGGTTGAGGGCACGTTATTTTATTGTGATTTCCATTTTACGGCCTAATCCTGTTTCGATTATTTTGCGAAGAGTTGCCAGTTCAATATCAGACCTGTCATTTTCAATTCTTGATATATAAGTTCTGGAAGTACCACTCACTAAAGCTAATTCCAGTTGAGACATTCCACTTCTTAATCTTGTTTCACGGATCATTTTGCCAATACGAATTATTGATTCTGATTTTTCAGGTTTACTGTGTCTGAGCAATGTGTCTGCACCGATTTCAAAAGGTACTCTTATTCTATCGCCATTTTTGGAACTAATATATCGATCAACATTATCCCATGATAATGTGTTTTCAACTAATTTTACTTTGGCGAATTCGTCCGTGTTTAAAAGGATATTAGCAGGAGAGTCTGATTTTATTCCGACTTCATGCAATACTTTTCTAAAATCAATAATTCTTGACTCCCCATTGTTAAAAACTACAGAAATTGCAAGTTCTTTTATCCAATTGATTTTAATTATTCTTGGGATTCTTAACTTTCTCATTTTAATTCCGTCAAAAGCATCAACCTTTGGCATCAGAATAATTATATTTTACAAAGGTATCTAATTAGATACAAAATTTCAAATTATAGTCGAAATTTCTGGTAGTTGTCAGTATCTCCCCATAGTGTGTCCTGACAGGAGGACAACTTTATTTTTATCCGCTTTGGAGATTTGTTTGATAAAGGCATGATACGCTTCGTATTTTTCCGGGGGAAACTCACCTCCTTCGTTGGTGAAGGTTCTGACATACAGGATTTCATTGTTGTTCCGGGTTACTTTCGCATCATAGGAGCCAAAAGTGGTGTTGAATGATGCAGGTAAGGCAAGGCTTTCGGGAGCAAATCCGGCGGGCATCCTCACCACAATGCTATCGGTATCGATAAAGGAAATACCGGGATAAAACGGGCTGATCCTGCCCTCTTCCAGGGGTGGCAGCGGACGAACCCTGTTGAAGGAGTTGAGGGGAATGAACATGCGGTTACCGGTGAGAGTTGCATAAGCCGGGATGGTCATCTCCAGCGATTCGGTGATGGCCGGCACAGTTCCGTCATCCTGCCGGTAACGGAGTTGCGTGATATTGACCGTTGGGAGCGCTATTTCTTCCCTTACACTCTTTTTCTGCTCCTCCGCTGTTTCGTGAAGTCTGTCTTCCAACAACTCATATTGCAACCCGGTAACTTTCGTAGTAAGAGCGATCCGGGCATTGCCCGTACTGTCAAGGTCAATGATGGCGGAACTATTCATCCGGTTCATGGTCTTCGGGTAGGATGGTGTGCGGGCAAGCACACCTCCCCTGGGAGTGATCAGGAGTACATCGCGGTTGTCGGTAAAACTTCCGAGGAATCCAAAGGGAATTGACTGGCTGGTACATTCAAGCCAGACGGTATCTTTTTCCATGGGAACACACAGGATGGCATGATTAAATTGCAAACCGGGAAAATCTGTCCGTATGGGGCTCGCTTGTTTTCCGGCTTTCACCAGGGTATAAATGGACCGGATACCCGCACATTCCAGCAGGGCTTTCAGGTAATTTGCCAGCGCCTTGCAATCACCATACCCGTTTTTGGCAACAAAAAGCGCACTGGCCGGCTGGTAACCGCCAATGCCGATCTGAACACTGATGTAGCGGGTGTTCTCCTGGAAATACCGGTAAATTGTTTTGAGTTTAGCAAGAGTATCAGGCAAACCAGTAGTGAGCTGGTGAACCTTGTTTATCACGGTTTCAGGGAGCACTCCGCGGCCCTGGTTGAGCCAGTTGATCCACATTCCATAGGATTGCCAGCTGGCAGGCAGGGTATCCTGCCCGGGAATGATGATCCGCGCCGGGGCAACGTACACCATGGGAACAAGCTGCCCGAGACTGGCGCCAAGTGGTTGATCGGTCAATGCCGGAATATGCTGTCGCTTCCAGATTGGGAAAGAGTCGCTATTGATATAATGCCATGTTCGGGGGTTGGAGTCATTGATTGAAAGATACCGGGGAACCAGCCCGTTCGGTGCGAGGATCTGAAGGCTTGCAGATTCGACGGAAGTGTTGAAATAATCCACCGCGCGCCATTGCGGGTATTGCATCAGTTGTTTGGAGGAACGTTCAAATTCATAATCCACTGTATAAGGGTATTGCGTTGAGGCAGGCTGAATGTATTTAACCCGGTCGTCGGAATAGATGGTTCCGGACGGAACCGCGCTCATATCGATGATGTCGGATGACCGGAACCGCATGGTTTCCCGGCCCGAGGCATCATAGATCCGGCCCTGAAGCCGGGCCACCTTTGAATCCTGGTCATAATAAACCCTCAAAGCGGCCTTTTCACGGCCACTTTCACGCAATACCGTGTATACCACATGAACTTTTTCAAGGATACTGGTCAATGAATTTATTTCCAGTATGGTTTCATCAAGCCGTACCACCATGTCGGCATTTTTCAGCAAATCGGGGGAGATATCCGACACCGGATATCTGATATCACCGGCAAAGGTGCAGTGCAGGCTGCCAAGAAACATGATAATCGCCAGCAGCAAGTATCGATGGCAAGCCGTAAAGGAGGTTAAAGAAGCAGGTTTCATATTTTTTTCAATACGATTTGCTGCGCATGTTTGGCCACAACCTGCGTGAAGAATGCGCGCAGGTCGGCATATTCTTCGGCGGTAAACATGATCTTGGTCATGGTGAGGGCACTGTTGACACTTACTTTATTGCCAACAGCTGTCACAACGAATTTGAATGAACCTCCCTGACCGGGTAAAAGCAGTTTAACCGATTCGGGCATCGATTCAACCATGAATCCTTCCGGGATTTCGAAAGAGAATACATAAACGTCTTTCACCGGATACATGAAATCAACCACATTTTCGCGTTTTTCAGCCTTGAAGGGGTTGCTGTTCTGCCCAAAGCCCAGTAAGGCGTTGAAGTAAATCGTGTTCCCGGTCAGTTGGGCAATATCTTCGGAAGAGAGCTGGTAATGCTGGTTTACAGAGGCGCTGATGCTGTCGGTGTTATCCACCTTGATATCTGTGATCTTCCAATCCTTGTGATGTTCCTTCAATGTTTTGAAATAATTATCGGCTCCTTCACGGGTATAATCATTGCGAACGGCTTCAGCGGCATATCCCGATTGTGAAACATTGAGAACACCGGTTATCAACCCATCGGCATTGATCTTCATTTCGGCATGATAGAGGGTGTTCTCCTTTTCATCGCCCAGCAGGGGAATCCATCGCATATTGTTTTTCGAAACCAGCATGCCGCTGCCATTCAGGCATCTCGATGGGAGGAAGGTGTAAGGCCGGTGTTTCCCGGTGGCATCAAGCAACCATGTTTTTCCATCGATGGTAACGGAGGCCAATACATAATTTAACTGGGTGAGTACCGGGTGCGAGTCGACTAGTATGCCGTTGTCGCGGGTGCTAAGCACCACCGGTGAAGGGTCCAGTCCGAGTTCATCCAGCAGGATTAAAAGCATCAGGTTGATGTCGGCGCTGTTGCCGGTTTTTTTATCGTAAGCCTCACGCAGGGTGGTGGTGGGGTAGAGGTTGTTTCTGCCGTTCCAGCTCATTTCCGACCGGATGAGTGCATGCGCTGCAACCATTTTCTCAAAAGGTGTACCCGCTGTTTTATTGATCATTGCAGCCGCATCTTTCACAATTCTGCCTTTTTGGATCTGTATCCCGAAATCCTGGTCGAGCAGCAGTTCATCGCAGATATCCTGCCAGCTGGTGGTGTAATTTTTGACCTGTTTTCCGGGGAACTGTGTGTGCTGTAGCTCAAATTCCACTTTCGAGATGTAATTGGTCATGGCAGGGGCAAAAGGTTCCTCGACCATGGCAGGAACATCACGCACCGCAAGATGATACACCGACTGGCTGAAATCTATTTTCGTCTGATCATAGCTGGTTTGCACTACTTTGCTATTCATGGATCGTTCCTTTTCATTGAAGGTGACAGAACCAGGAGTCGTTGTGATTTCGCTGATCACAAATGGCACCGAGCCATGAATGAGTCGGGAGTAGCTATAATATTCGGGAATGGTCACGGTATATTCACTCCATTGTACCGGGATGGTGCTTTGAAATTTCCACTCACGAAGGTTCCAGGTGAAGTCGGAGGTGATCTTGTACCGTACATCAATGATCGATCCGACCTTGATGTTGGGAACCGTAAAGATGGTGCGTACCCAGTTCTGGGTTACCTGTTCTTCAAAAATATTGCTGCTGCCCATCTTGTCCTCTGTCACTTTCCCTCCCACCAGGTTATAGGCGTACCCTTTGAGTTCACTGACCGTTTCGGATGACCCGGTGTTGTGGTAAAGCATAATGGATTGTGTTGCAAAACTATACCCTTCTTTGTTCAGGATGCGCATGCGCAGGTGCCGGGTGTAGATCAGCTGAAACCCGTTGGATTCGTTGTAATCGAAATAACTCTCTCCCTTGTCTCCAAGAATAACTGCCACTGCTGAGGTGTCCTTTTCATACACCCTGGAACTGAAATCTTCGGGTTTGATCTTCGGAAAGTTATAGGGTTTTACCTGTGCCCGGCTGGTGGTGATCATAAAAAGTAAAACAAGCCCGAGGAGGATCGTTCGGGAAGCAGTGGTAAGATGGTTCATCAGCGAAGGAATAAAAGTGTAGGCGTTTCTGCAAATATAAAAATTTCCCATGGCCACCGATGCATTTTTCCTCAGATTCATCGTACATTTGCGATTGCATGCGTTCACAGACAAAAACCACCATTCGTTAACTTTTAAACCCACCCGATATGAAAACAATGAAAATGAATTTTTTATTCGTCCTTCTCCTTACAGGATTCGCCATTGTGGCAAATGGACAAAGTTCAAGTGAATGGCAAATGGTTTTAAACAAGGATCACGCGGCCCTGAAAGTCAAAATGGTCAACAATGATATGACCTTCTGCTTCAACCCGGCAACTGATAGTTTAACTTTTTCCCTGGGAAATAAAAAAGCGATAAAAGGTGGATTTTTTGTGGAAGTTGTCTTGAAAAACAACAACAAGGTCATTTATACTTCGAGCGATAAAAACCTGAACAGCGATAAAACAGCCATCTCTGTGTACATGGGCGATGTTTACAGCGGACTTAAAAGCATTAAAGTGCCGTCAAAACCCAAATATGTATTGTCTATCAAAGACAAAACCATTGTGAAGGAAAAAATTCTATTTGAGTTTGCCGAATAGTATTGCAACCATCTTAAACCCCCAGGGAAAAGCCTTTGATCCCATGAAAATGAAAGCAGGGATAAAAACAAGTTTACTTTTTATTCTTCTTTTAATCAGCACCTTGTTATCTGCACAGGGTACCTGGGAACGGATCAATGTGCCTACAATCCAGTATTTAAAATCGGTTTTTTTTACTGATAGTTTATATGGCTGGGTGGCCGGAGATTCGGGTATTATCCTGCATACCACCAATGGCGGCGTAACCTGGACGCAACAGGATACCCATGCGACCAATGACGTGGAGGACGTGTTTTTTCTCAACCGCAACCTGGGATGGGCTTCAACCTTCAATTACACCACCCTGCCTTACGGAACTATTTTGCTGAAAACCACCAATGGCGGCAATATGTGGATTGCCCAACCCTATCCGAAGGAAAACATCTTTATCACCTGCATCCTTTACTCCGATTCGCTGAACGGCTGGATGGGCGGCAAACCTCATGCACTGGTCAGGACTTCCGACGGCGGCAACACCTGGACCCAGGCAGCCATTGACACCAGCATCCTGGCCTTTTTCCCGGTTTTAAGCATCCAGTTTTACAATGATCAATACGGCTATGCCAGCGGCGGCATGTTCGACATTGCAGGTGTAACGTGGCATACCTCAAACGGGGGCGACATGTGGTATGCCATTGATGCGGCCGTTGCTCCCGCCGATGAGGTTCATGGTTTGCACATTTTCGATTCCCTGCACGTGATGGGCGCCGGTGGCGATCCCGACTTTGGTTATGGGGTAGGCATGATCCGCACCTCCGATGGCGGGATGAACTGGAATTACGAGGAGCTCGACATACAAGGCAATGCCTACGACCTTGACTTCAGAAACGACTACGAAGCATGGGCCCCGCTCGGCCCAAGACGGAAGTTGATTTACAGCCTCGATGCAGGGACAACATGGGCTCCCATTTATACCCCCGATTCCGTCGCAATCTATGATATGATTTTTCCTGACTCCCTGCATGGATTTGCAGTTGGCAAAGAGGGAGCCATGCTGAAATATCATCCGCCGGTCATTCCCGGGGTGAAACCCATTGTTTCTTCTCAAACGGAATACCTGATGTCGCAGAATAACCCGAATCCGGTACAATCCGGAACGACTTTCCTGGTTACAGTTCCTCCGGCAGGCATACGTCAAATTATTCAAAACGCGCAGGGTGCGGCACCTCTTCAATTGAAAATTTACAATGTTTACGGAAGGGAGGTTGCCTCCCTGATCAATGAACCTTTACCTCCGGGAAATCATGAAATCGAATTTGATGTATCAGGTTTGCCTGGAGGAATCTATTTTTACACCCTTCAAAGCAAGGTGGCCGGGCAAGTGCAGGTGGTGGCGGGATCAAAAAAGATGATTGTACTTCATTGAATGGGGCTTTAGCCACATTTACCTGCCGATTAGATCAAGGATCCCGTTGATGAAAGTAAGCGGGTGCGGGGGATTCCCGGGAACATACAGGTCCACCGGATATTTTTCTAAAAAACTTCTGTCCAGCGCTGCGCTTTCGTGGAATATACCGCCACCAATGGCATCGGAACCGGCAAGGATGATGAGTTTGGGGGACGGGATGGCATCATAGCAAATTTGCAGGGCTTCGGCCATGTTTGTAGAGATCGGGCCGGTGATGACCATGCCATCGGCATGACGTGGTGAGGCCACGAATTCAATACCATACCGCCCCATGTCGAAGTTGACATTTCCGGCGGCATTGAGTTCCATCTCTGCCGAATTATCGCCGGCTGCTGAAACCTGACGAAGTTTCAGCGCATGTTTGAAAAAAGAGCGGATCTCTTTCCGAACTTTCTCAGGATCGAGCTGAACAGCATAATCAACCCCTGACGCAACAACAAGCCGACCTCTGACATTGGTGGCAATCTTATGATCATTGGTAAACCTGATCCTGCCGGGAAGTGCAAATTCACACTCCCTGCAGAAAACACATTTTCCCAGGTCGATCGTACAGGTTGCAGAAAGGGAGCCAGGTTCGGTATGATTGAGGCCAATGGCGCCAACAGGGCAGAGATTGCTCACCATCTCTGCCTCGGCCGTGGTGATATCTCCGCTGATAACGGGTCGTCCGCGAAAAATTTCCGGCAGCACGGCCTTTCGCAGGTCGGGGACGAATTGTTTGCCATGGCGGCGGAGGAT